>JAYVWH010000784.1:0-2914 GCA_043786265.1 Kofleriaceae bacterium
ATCTCCGTCGAATCACACACACGACCATCGGGGTCAACCGCTGCCGGCAAACCGTCTTCACCGCGCACGTGAGCAGCGGTGTTTGCCCACCCAAGGCTGCGTTCGCCGCTCCGAAAAGCCGCATCGACCAGCCTATCCTCATCTGTCTAAGCGCGGGACTACACGCTTTATCGACCCAACTCGTAGATGTCGTCGGGCGGAAGGAGAGCCGCCACGTCGACAAAGGGGCTCTCTGCGAAGTCCAAGTCGAGCACGGGGATCACGTCAGGATTGCCGAGCATTGGCCGCACGATTGGGAAGTGCGGCGCGCTTTCGCGGCGTTTGTACCTTGGCTCGTTTTCCCAACGGTCGTAGTCGAACAGCGAGTCGGTCCAGTGTGCGCTGAATGACGACTCATCGATGGCCATCGAGCCGATCACGGCCGGGTCTTCCGCATCCTCATCCGCGACGAGGAGTGCACGAAGCTCATCCGGGATCCGCGCGAAGGAGAGCACGCGATCTCCAACACCCTCCCCGCCAGGTAGTTTGGGTAGCGTCCGCGCGAAAGCGACGAGGTGTGGTGACGCGCTTTCCGGTACCATCTGCAGGTCGTGATGCGCGAAGACGTCGACGAGCGCGACGTGCTTCACCCAGATCGCGTGAATCGAGTGCCAGACGGCATCTCCGCCCGCTGTCTCGAGGATCGGAGCCATCCTCGGAATGACACCAAAATGGTCCGCCGCGAAGCGGGCGAGACGGCCACAGCGATCGGCAGCGATCCACATGAACGTGTTGGGCATGTCCGAGCGCGAGCATGGAGCGAATGCGATCACGCGTCACTGTTCCGCCGCCAGTTCCTGGCCACCGCGCTGGCTCGCCCCAATTTACCGAGCAAGACATGAGATCCGGGCATGGGGCACCGCTTTGACGATCTGACCCTTTCGGACCGCAACAAAGCCGCTCCGCGAATGGTCCCCGATCACGGAGGCGCTCTCGAGCGAGCTTGTCCGTGTGGAGTGCCTGGGTGTCGATTTGCCCGAGGGGTGGGGCATTCAGGGACTCATCGGCCTGACGGTCCTCCGCCACTTCAACTGCGACTTGCGCTTCGGCGACGGGCGAATCGCAGTCGATCGCGCGCACCCCGGGGCCTAGCGGCGGAAGAACTTGGCGTTGCGCTCGATGTCAGCGCGGTGCGCGTCTACTTCGCGACGCAGCCGACGAGCCTACGCAAGTCGTTCGACGGGCTGGTCAACGAGATCCGTCACACGCTTGGGTACGACCCACTCGACGGGCACGTGTTCGTGTTCCTCAACCGACGCAAGAACCAGGTGAAGCTGATCGTGTGGACGCGCGGCGGGTTTACGATCGTTCATAAGCGCTTGGAGCGCGGGACCTTTACGTTTCCGTCTCGAGTGATCGGCGACGCAGAAAGCATCGAGATCGACGTGCACGAGCTCGCGATGCTGCTCGAGGGAATCGACGTGTCGCGCGCGAAAGCGAAGCAGCGGTGGGAGCCACCGCCGCGCGTCCGCGCGACGACGCACTGACGATCGATGACATTCGATCCGGTCGCGCACCTCACCTCTTGCGTGCGATCGTCGAATGGTCAAGATGTGCGACGTGGATCAGGACGCTGCGCCGCCGACGCCGGACGCTCCGCGGGAACGCCGGTGAGCGAGCTGCGCGGCTCGGTGCTCGACGTGGCGCGACGAGCTCGGGACCAGCGTGTCCCAAAAACTTGGGCTCAACGGTGTCCCGCTTTCGATCCCCGAGATCGATGCTGCGCTCACCTCGGGCCGCATCAACGCGTGCTTCAGCTCGCCGCTCGGTGCGATCGCGCTCCAGTGGTACACGAAGGTCAAGTACATGACCTCGATCCCGATGGTGTACGCGATCGGTGCGACCGTGTTCTCGCTCGACGCAGTGAAGTCCGTGTCAGCGGAGGATCAGAAGACAATCGAAACCCTCGCCAAGCACAACCAGAAGAAAGCGCGCGCGGTGATCCGCAAGGCGAACGACGACGCGCAGAAGACGCTCCTCCGCAAGAACATCACCCTTGTCGAGCCATCCAAGGAGATGGTGGACGAGCTCACGGCGCTCGCGATCGAAGCGCAGACCGAGCTCGCCGGCAAGGTCTACTCGAAGGACGAGCTCGACATGGTGATCAAGTATCGTGACGACTACCGGGCGAAGAACGCAAAGAAGTAGCCCGGTAGACCGGTGCGAGCCCTCTCGCTCGTCACCGGTTGTATGCGCGGTAGGGCTACGGCTTGACGATCGACGTGGTTGGCTGGCTGAACGTTGCAGTCGGGCTGACGTTGATCGAGACGTTCAACGCACCGGACGGAGGCGTGGTCATCGTGACCGTCGGCGCCGCCGGAGCGGTGGTGAACGTCCATGTGCGATTGGTCGCCAACGAGATGCCGTTGGTGCCCTGGGCACCCGTGGTGATCGTCGCCGTGTAGACCAGGCCCGCGGTGAGGTTCACCGTCGGATTGAATGTGGCCGTGGTCCCGGCGCCATCGAGCGTGACGAGTCCAGCGATCGACGTTGCGCCGTGCGACAGGGTGAACGTCGTAGTATTGACGGTCGCAGCGTTCATGGTCTGGCTGCATTGAGCGTGACCACTCCGACCACCGGCGTCGCGCCCTGCGACAGGGTGAACGTCGTCGTGTTGATGGTCGCTGTGTTCATCGGCAGGCTGAACGTCGCGGTCGGGCTGACGTTGGTCGTGAACGCCACGCCCCCGCCGAGAATCGCGGTTGCGGCGCCCGTCGTCGGATCGAGGAGGTAGAGCGAGCCGACGTTTGCGGTCGCGTTGATGCCGAGCCCAAGCAGCTGGCCGGTCCTCGCGCGATAGTCAATCGCGACGAGAACCTCGCCGGCGGTCATGCCGGTGATCGTCGACATCGAGACGCCGGTCGGCGCGTTCAGC
>JAYVWH010000785.1:0-1867 GCA_043786265.1 Kofleriaceae bacterium
GAGACCCTCGAGTCCGTCGACTTCGATCCCGAGGCGGGAATGTTCTGCGCTCTCAGCGACGATCTCGATGCGCTTCGTGCCGTCGCGCGAATGCTGACGAAGCTCGAAGACCGCGGCATCGTCGCCAACATCGTCGACAACGTCGACCTGACCGAATACGACTGACGCACAGGGGGCTACTCAGGTGGGATCCATCTCAGTTCGTTGGAGTCGTATTTGAAGATCGCCGACTGAGGAAAGTTCTCTGATGTCATCGTCACGGTCTTCCTCGTGACCTCGCCCATGTCGATCATGAACGCGAGGAGGTGACCCAACGAGGTTTCCGTTACAGGGCCAGGCTCGAACGAGAACTCGACCTCGGTCAACGTGAAGAAATGACAGTCGAGCACGACGTCGCCAACTTTGAAGCTCAGGAAATAGCGTCCGTCGGCACCGGGCTTCACGCAAAACAGAGCTTCGAGGTCGCGTGGCAACTGCGTCCCCGAACGACCGCACTGGAGCTGTGCGCGGTAGTCGCTTTCGAATGCGCTCGATAACCGTCTTCCATTAGCTCGGCGGCATCCGTCGAATGAATCCTCAAGTACCGGCACGGCCCTGTCGCGGGCTCTACGGTGAGCGCGAAGCACTCACGCGTGCCATCGCCAGTGCGGGACGCACTGACCACTACGTCCGGGCGACCGTGGAGGATCTGGGCGACTGCGCGCTTGAGGTCCTCGAGCGCGTGGTCCGTGTCGCCCATCATGCCGGGGGCCGGAGTTTGTCCCGCGCTGCGGGCCAACTCCGCTTTCTTGGCCACTGAAGGGGTTGTGCCGAACCCAGTACGTATTCAGCCGAGCGGGTAGCGGCGAGCTGGCTGCGCGGTCGGAAGAGCAAACGGCCGATCAGGGACAGGTCACGTGGCCGCACGTCGCGAAGTCGTGCTCGGCCTCGTGCTGCATGCCGTTGGCGGCAACCTCGAGACCGATCTTGTCGTAGGCGAAGTTGGCCGCGATCGCACGTTCGATGGTCAGCTCGATGAGCTTCGCCTCTCAAACGTCGCGCGCTCGGCCGACTGGATCCTGACTCAGTATCGCGACCACGACGATCCGGCGGGGTTCGTCACCGTCGGCGCACCACTCTGACAGCCCGGCTCACGCGTACAGCCGCACGAAGTAGATGGAAGCGACGATCAGCGCGACCAACACCGCGCTCCAGCGCAACAGCGCCTCCGGAACCCGTGAGGCGAGCCGGCCGCCGATTGCGCCACCGACCATCGAGCCCACCGCGACCACGGCGGCGACGTCCCACGCGATCTTGCCAACGACGATGAACACGATCGCGGCGGTGACATTGATCGTCAGCGACAGGGTCTGCTTCAGCGCATTCGCGCGAACGAGCGTGTCGTCGATAACGACCGCCAGAATCGCGAGCAGGATCACGCCAAGGCCCGCACCGAAATACGCACCGTAGATCGCACCGAGCCCGACCGGCACGATCGCGAACGCGACCGAATGCTTCGCCCGCGCCTTGCCCGCCAGCGCCTTGCGCAGCCGGCCTTGCAGCGCGAGCAACACCGCAGCGAACACGAGGAGGAACGGCACGATCGTCACGAACGATCGTTCGGTCGTGTGGAGCAGGATGTACGAGCCCGCGAGGCTGCCCGCGACGCTGAGTGGCAGCAGCCGCCACGCACGCGGTCCCTGACCCGCCAGATCGCGCCGCTGCGCGAGCGTCGCGCCGAGATAGCCCGGGCACAATGCGACCGTGTTCGTCATGCTCGCGACCACCGCCGGCAGCCCGGTCGCGACCAGCACGGGAAACGTGATCAGACTACCGCCACCGGCGATCGCATTGACGATGCCCGCGACGAGCGCCGCGGCAGCCACCA
>JAYVWH010000786.1:0-3877 GCA_043786265.1 Kofleriaceae bacterium
ATCAGCTCGGGACCACCGGACTTCGAGGTCAGTCCGGTCAGCACCAGGCCCGCGCCGAGGGTCACTGCGCCGGTCGCCAACATCAGCGTCGGGACGGAACCGAGGTCGACCTTTTCGTTCATCGTGGTCATCGGGTCATCGGTCGATACCACCTCTGCGAGGAGAAGCCCCGCACCGACGGCGAGACCAATGGCGCCGATCACGGTCAGGATCGATGCACCCGGATTGGCGCGCTTGTTGGAGCCAAACGCGACGCGCTCGTACTGGATGCCGCGCGGCTTGTTGAGGCTCTTGCGATAGCGCCAGCGATTGCGACCGTCGGCGACCGAGACGGTCTTGATGTCGATCGTGCCTACCTTCGCGACCGTGGTCGTCTTGCGGCGCGCGGCAGCGTAGGCTGCACAACGATTCGAGACGTCGGGCGGCGGCGTGAACGGGACCGCAGTGCCGCTGGTCGGATACTTCACGTAGTCGGTCTCGCGCGGCAACTTGGCGTCGTCGAGCGGGCCGAAATCGAACTCGTTGATCTCGAACAGCACGTCGACCTTCGCCTCGCGCGCGTAGTCGATCGGGCGCTGGCTACCGCGCAGATTCTGCCACGACACGACCTCGTAGCCCGCCTTCTCGGCGGCACGTTCGAGGCTCGATAGCAGCACACCGCAGTTGGCCCGCAGCGTTTTGTTGCGGGCGACCTCGTCCTTGTCGACGTTGATGCAGTAATCGGGTGGATAGAACGCGACCGTTCGCGCCGTCGACAGCAGCTGGCGCGCCTCGCGGCCCGCCTGTTCGGGAACCTCACCGGTGTTCGCGAACACGCTCGCAGGAAGCTTCTCCTGATAGGCGTAGTTCATCGACGGCGCGCACGCCGTCGCTCCCACCAGCACGAGCATTAAAAACGATCCAGGACAGCGCATCCGGTTTCCCCCGACCCCACTATTGTTACCAGATGTCGTCGGCCAGCTCCATGAGGTCGAGGTCCCCCTGCTCGATCATCTTGCGCGTGTGGGAGAGCCCGGGCAGTACGGTCTTGGCGTAGAACCGCGACGCCGCGAGCTTGCCCTTGTAGAACGCGACGTCGTCCCCTTTCGCCCCGGCCTGGCGCCCGAGCGCGACCTTCGCGTTGAGGGCGAGTCGCCAGCCGATCACGAGCTCCGCGAGCGCGGCGAGGATCCGATTCCCCTGCAGCCCGACGTGATAGACGCTCTGCGCGAGCTTGCCCATCATCGTCATCATGATGCCCTGCACGTCGGAGACCGCCTGCAGGAGCGCCGCCTTCTCGACGGCGAGCTCGGGCGGCAATCCATCGATCGTCGCCGTGATCTGACCGACGAGCGCCTGCAGCGTCGCGCCCCGATCACGACCGATCTTGCGAAAAAACAGATCGAGCGCCTGGATGTGCGTCGTGCCCTCATAGAGAGAATCGATCTTCTGATCGCGGATGTACTGCTCGATCGGATAGTCCTGGCAGTAGCCCGAACCGCCGTAACATTGCAGCGACATCGACAGGAGCTCGAAGACCTTCTCCGACGCGTAGCCCTTGATCAGCGGCAGCATGAAGTCGTTGAGCGCATCGAGCGGACGCGCCTCCTCGTTGCCGTGACCACCGCGCTGCGCAACACGATCCTGGATGTTCGCGGTCCACAGCGCGACGGCGCGCAGACCCTCGGCGAACGCCTTCTGCGTCATCAGCATCCGGCGCACGTCGGGGTGCTTGATGATCTCGACACGCGGCGCGGTCTTGTCCGCGGCCTTCGTCAGATCCGCCCCCTGCTTGCGCACGCGCGTGTAATCGAGCGCGTTGAGGTACGCCGTCGACAGGGTCGCCATCGACTTGGTGCCGACACCCATGCGCGCGTACTCGATGACATGGAACATCTGCGCGATGCCCTCGTGCACCTCACCGAGCAAGAGGCCGCGCGCCGGCTGGTCCGCACCGAACGTGACTTCGCACGTCGCCGAGCCGCGGATGCCCATCTTGTGCTCGACGTTCGTCACGACCGCGCCGTTGCGCTCGCCCAGGCTCCCATCGGCGTTGACCCAGTACTTCGGCACGATGAACAGCGACAATCCCTTCGTTCCCGGGCCGGCACCCTCGGGGCGCGCGAGCACCATATGGACGATGTTCTTCGGGTGATCGTAGTCGCCGTTGGTGATGAATCGCTTCACGCCCTCGATGTGGTACTCGTCGCCGCTGATGTGCTTGGCCTTCGTCGTGCCCGCGCCGACGTCAGATCCAGCAGCCGGCTCCGTGAGCACCATCGTGGCGCCCCAGTGGTGGTCGAGCATCGGCTTGACGTAGCGAGCCTTCTGCGACGCCGTTCCCATCGAGTCGATGATCGTCGCCATCACGTTGCCGAGCACGTAGAACGTCAACGACGGGTTCGAACCTGACATCAGCTCGAAGCCCGCCCACCGAACGCTCGGCGGCGCACCGAAGCCGCCGAGGTGCTCGGGCAGCTCGATGTTGTTCCAGCCACCACCGAAGTACGCATCGAGCGCCTTGAGGTACGACGCCGGTAGCTTGACGTTGCCCTTGCCGTCGAACGTCGCGCCCTCGCGGTCGCCGGGAACAAACGCTGGGGTCCACGACGCCTGCAGCACCTCGAGGAAACCCTCGAGCGCCGCACGCGCAGACTCCTCGTCCATCGATTCGAACGGCGCCTTCCCGAGCACCGTCGATTGGATCTCGAGCACCTCGAAGAGGTTGAAGAAGATGTCGCGAAGATTCGGGCGATAGTGCTGCGCGGTGGAGCTCACTCGCGCATCTTAATCATTTCTCAGCAGCCCGTGATCGACTGCTGCGCCAGGTTGAGCTGGCGAGTCAGAGTCTTCTGTAGCGGCGGCACCTGGATCGAATCGTTGTTGATGAAACAGTCCTTGATGCCGACCTGCCCTTTGATGTGGATGGTGTAACCATCCGACGCAACACCCGTGGCGGTCAGCGTCTGGTCCGCTTCGATGCACGCGACCTGGGTCGGCGTCGCGCAATTGATCATGTACGTGCCGCCCGGCCGAGTAGCGCCCTGCGAGATCGTGAACAGCAACGGCGCGCACGCGACATCACTGTTGCGTGTCAGCGTGATCGTCATCGTATCGATGCCGCCGCCGCCCGCATTGGCCGCACCGCAGTTGCCTCCCGCCTTGCCGGTCGCCAGGTTGAACGCAACGTTGCCGAGCGCCTCGACCTGAAACATCACCGGGTCGAGCACCGTGTTCTGGCCGGGCAGCACGTCGGCGTTGAACTGAGTCGCGCCTCGGGCGAGCAGCCCGAATGTTCCGGACAGCTCGAAGTTCAGATCGTAGGGCCCCGCGAACACGGCCTGGCTCGTCCCCGTGCCGGTCTTGCACGTGAAGATCTGGGTCGATCCGTTCTCGAAGGCCTTGTGGTGTGTCAGCACGGTCATCGACTGCGCCGCAATCCGGTCGCAGTCCAGCGTCGCGTTGTTCTGGTCGACGACGGTCCAGCTGAGCGAGAACGTGCCGGTCGGCGGCGTGTCTGCCACCGCCGCGTCGGGAAAGCCGCCCGAATTGCCACACGCAGCCAGCAGACCCAATAGATACAATCGCCGCACCATAGAGGAGCAGCTTAGCACCCTGCTCCGACAGCTATGCCGCGTGGGCAGGCAGCTCTGTGACGGGGCGCAAACTCTTGCGCATCTCGACGAAGTGACAGGCCTGCTTGACCGACCGGTGCTCGTAGGGAGAGGTCCCGACCTCGACGTACCCCAGCGACCGGTACCATCGCGCCAGCTCCTCACGGAGGTTGATGATCCGCAGCGTGACCGCGGTGCAGCCAACCGCCTCGCACAGGGCTTCGACGATGCGGACCAGGCGGGTGCCCAGGCCGTGCTTCTGGAACTCCGGGTCGACCGACAGC
>JAYVWH010000787.1:0-2404 GCA_043786265.1 Kofleriaceae bacterium
TTGCCGTCGGCGTCATAGCCATCGACAATCAACGAGCCGATAGCAGACGTCGCGGGCAGCTGGATCGCGAGATCGAAACCACTGCTCGTGCGCTCTGCCATCACGATCCGTTTGGGATTCGTGAGCTCCATGCGCAACGTCTGCACGCCGTCGAGGATCGTGGAGTCGGGTGCCGTCGTGAGCGAGACGCTGATCACGCCGTCGTCGCCACCGCAGGCTGCGACAAGCAGCAGCGCGACGGCAGCGTGCTCGCGCAGGTGCATTACTTCTTGCCCTGGCCGAGCTCTCTTGCGCGCTTGGTCGCGGTCTCGACGGCGTTGATCAGCGTCGTGCGCAGGCCGCCCTGCTCGAGCGTGTGCAGGCCCGCGATCGCGGTGCCGCCGGGCGAGGTGACCATGTCCTTGAGCTTGCCGGGGTGCTCGTCGGTCTCGAGCAGCATCTTTGCGGAGCCCATCACCGTCTGGGCGGCGAGGCGCTGCGCACTGCGGCGCGATAGCCCGACCTTGACGCCTGCATCCGCGAGCGCCTCGAGGATGAGGAAGATGTATGCGGGGCCCGAGCCCGAGAGGCCGGTCACTGCATCGAGATGACCCTCGTCGAGCTCGACAGTGATGCCGACTGCATCGAACAGTGCGCGCGCGACGGCGAGGTCCGCTGCGCTTGCGTGCTTGCCGGCCGAGATCGCCGTGGCGCCGGCGCCGACGAGCGCAGGCATGTTCGGCATCGCGCGCACGACGCGCACGCCCTCGGGGAGCGCGTCTTCGATGGCGGCCGTGTCCACACCGGCAGCGATCGAGACGACGAGCGTTCCGGGCTTGACCTGATCGGCGACCTCGCGCAGGACCTTCTCGAGGATCTGCGGCTTGACCGACATCACGAGCAGGCCGCAGCGTTGCGCGACCTCGCGATTATTCGTGGTGACATCGATCCCGTAGTCGCGCTTGAGCTCGTCGAGCCGCTCGGTGCGCGGACCCGATGCCGCGACGCGGTTTGGCTCGATGTGACCGCCGCGAACGAGGCCACGGATCATGGCCTCGGCCATGTTGCCGGCGCCGATGAATCCGATCGTATGTGACGCGAGGATCGACACGGTTACCCGTGTAGCACAGTCAGCCTCGGGCGAGCGAAGTCGAACGCGCTGAGGAAGCTGAAGAATTCATCAATAAGTTACCAGACGACCTGGGCCTGCAGCTTGAACACGTTGCTGTCGGGCATGGTCTCGAGCGGGACCTGACCGGGGCGCAACGTCACCTTGTCGCCGTACCAGTAGTGCGAGTACATGAAGAACAGCTCGCCCCACGTCGCGAGCGGGAACGTGATTTTCGGCGACAGGATCCGGAAGCTGTTCTCGCTGTCGTAGACATCGAGAACGACGCGGTCGTAGCGCATCGACAGCTTGAGGCTCGGCGAGACGGCGTAGCTCGGCTCGACGCCCCACTTGAGATAGAGGCGGCGGTCCTTGTTGATGATCGGATTCATCTCATCGCTCTGCGGCGAGCGCACCCACGTGGCCATGCCGAATGCGCGGACGCCGATCCGGTCGGTGATGTTCGTCTTCACGTCGGCGGCGAGCGTGTACATATGGCCGGAGCCGTCCTCGCTCGCATCGAGACCGAGATAGTTCTCGGTCATGCCGCGGCCACCGGTCGAGTGCATGACCTCGAGCGCGGGCGAGAGGTAGAGCACGTGGTCCATATTGTAGTAGCCGAACGCGAGGTACGCCTCGCCCAGACCGCGCGGCATCTTGTAGCGTGCGTCCGCACCGGCGACCCACATCGTGCCGTCCTTGATGGGTGACAGCTGGCGCTTGTCGCGCGTCCACGTGCGCAGCACGTAGGCGCCGAGCTCGAGGCCAGGTGCGACGGGGTAGGCACCGGCAACGTGCGCGATCGGCGTGAGACCCTGGTTCTGCTGCAGCTGCGCCTGGTGCATGCCGATGCCGGCCTGTACGCGACCGTTGCCGGGCAGGTCGTAGCTGACCTTCACGCCACCTTGGTGGGTGCGGCCAAAGATGTACGTGTCGTACGGCTCGATGTGACCGAAGCGGTCCCAGAACACGCCGAGCTGGACGGTGAGTGGCTCGACATCGAGGAACTTCTTCGCCGTAACCGATGCCTGCGCGACGCCGAGCTGGTTCTCGAGGCGCGCGGACGCGTAGTCGGAGTACAGCGATGCGAACAGTCCGAACTCGGCCTTGTAGTTGCCGCGCGACGCAGAGAAGAACAGCTCGGACCAGTCAGGCTCGTAGAGGCGCGTGTACGCGAAGCCCGACAGGTAGTAGTCGTTATCGACGAGGTACGGCTCTCTTGGCGTCGACTGCGCCGACAGCGGCATGCGCGCGTAGCCGTGGAGCTCGAACTTGACGTCGCCAACCTCGACCGCCTTCACGGTCTGCGCAGGGGCT
>JAYVWH010000788.1:0-2277 GCA_043786265.1 Kofleriaceae bacterium
TGCAGCCGAGTTGAACTACAATCGCGCCGTCATGCGGCTGGCGGTCCTGTTGTCTGTCGCGACCCTGTTCGCGCCGCGTGCCGCTGAGGCACGCAAGCGCAAGGCCGCCGCACCTCCGCCGCCGCGCTGGCAGACGTTGCCTCTGCCGCCGGCGATGCCGACAGCGACCGCGACGGGCTTCGTCGATTCGGGCGGAGCGAAGATCTACTTCGCGCGCTACGGCAACGTGAAGGGTGACGCCGTCATCCTGCTGCACGGCGGCATGGGAAACGGCGAGCACTGGTCCAATCAAGTACCGGTGCTTACCGACAAGCATCACGTGATCACGATCGACAGTCGCGGTCAGGGTCGCAGCACGCGCCCGTCGACGAAGACAAAGCCGAGCTACGACCAGATGGCCGACGACGTCGTCGCTGTGATGGATCACCTAGCGATCGAGAAGGCATCGTTTGTTGGCTGGAGTGATGGCGGCGAGATCGCGCTCAAGCTAGCCGTCCATCATCCCAAACGCGTCGCCAAGCTCGTCATCCTTGGCGCGAACTACTCCGCGAAGGGCAGCAAGCCGCATAGCGGCAAGCCGTCGCCTACGTTCGGCATCTACTCCGCGAAATGCCGCGCTGACTACCTCAAGCAGGCCAAGACGCCGAAGCAATACGCACAGGTCAGCGCATGGCTCTCGCCGATCTGGCGTAGTCCGATGGGCTTCACGAAGGACCAGCTCCAAAGCATCCAGGCGCCCGCGATCATCGCCGATGGTGATCACGACGAGATCATCGAGCTCGATCAGATCAAGGAGATGGCGACGCTCATCCCCAATGCGCGCCTGGAAGTCTTCGCCGACGCCAGCCACTTCGTGCTGTGGCAGGACCCGACGAGCCTCAACAATGTGCTCGTGGACTTCCTCGCACCGACCGAGACTAAGTAGTCTCTCGAAGTGCCCGAGACCGGCGAACTGATCGGACCGTACCGGCTCATCTCGCAGCTCGGGAAGGGCGCGATGGGCGAGGTGTGGCGTGCGCGAGACGAGCGCCTCGATCGCTACGTCGCCCTCAAGCTGCTCCCGACCGAGCTTGCGGATGATCCCGAGCGCCGTGCACGCATGCTGCGCGAGGCCCGTGCGGCCGCGGCAATCCGGCACCACAACGTCGTCACGCTGTTCGACATCATCGAGCGAAACGAGTCCGGAGACATTCTCGTGATGGAGCTCGTCGAGGGCCGCACCGTCTCGGACGTGCTCCGCAAGGATGGCGCCCCATCTCTCGAGACCGCTCTACGCTGGATCGAAGGTATCGCAGACGCGCTCGTCGCTGCCCACGCGCGTCGCATCCTTCACCGCGACATCAAGGCCGCAAACATCATGGTGACCACTGAGGGTGGCATCAAGGTCCTCGACTTCGGTCTCGCGAAGCTGCACGACGGGGACCCCAGCGCATCGTCCAGCTTGCCGGTCCAGAAAGCGTCCGCGAGCCTCGTCGAGAAAATCGCGATGGACGAGACGATGCCGAGCTCGTCTGATGCAGGCGGTCTCGATGCAACACAGGCCTCTCGCCCGGAGGACAGCTACAAGACGCACGCCGGGTCACTGCTTGGAACGCCGCTGTACATGGCGCCCGAGCAGATCGCAGGTGCGCGGCCCGACGAGAAGAGTGAAGTCTTCTCTGTGGGCGTGCTCGCGTACGAGCTGCTTGCCGGCAAGTCTCCGTACACAGCGGCGACGATGGAGGAGCTGTTCCGTCAGATCACCAAGACCACCGCTCCCGTGCTCGACGCCGTACCCGAGCCGGTCAACGAGATCGTCCAGCGCGCGCTCGCGAAAGAGCCGGCCGATCGCTACCCGTCAATGCGCGCGCTACGCGACGCGATCGCCGCGGATCGTAAGCATCGCTTCGCACCACCCGCCCGTCGGTGGCCTCTCGCGGTCGCTGCACTGCTCGTCCTGGCCGGCGCGACGTTCGGCCTCGTCTCGTGGCGCAGTCACCGCATCGCTAGCGTGCGGCCGGGTGACATCTACGTCACGCGCGCTCTCGAGGAGTACAACGTCTTTTACAACGACAAGGCGCTCTCGTCGCTGCGCGCCGCGCTGCGCGCCTCTCCTGATCATCCGCGCGCGAACGCATACATGATCCTGTTCGGCGGTGCGCCATCCGAGGATCGCACGGCGGCCATCGCGGCCGCCCAACGCGTGCGTGCGAGGACGGCCGAGCACTCGAAGGATCGCGCACTCCTCGATGCGGCGCTCGCTTACACCGAACGTGGTGCCGCCGAAGCGAAGGCTGC
>JAYVWH010000789.1:0-7860 GCA_043786265.1 Kofleriaceae bacterium
GAGGCCGTTGTCGCGGCCGAGGTCCGCGCGCGATAGACCGAAATCGAGCAGCTTGACGAGGCGGCGCTGCGCGGGAGTTCGCACGACGAAGATGTTCTCGGTCTTGATGTCGCCGTGGATGATCTGGCGGCTGTGGATGAAGCGCGTCGCGTCGCTGACCTGCCACATCACATCGCAGGCGACCTTCGTCGCGAACCTGCCGTTGTGACGAATGCGTGCGTTGACCGTCTGCCCCTCGAGTAGCTCCATCACCATGAACAGCCCGAACCTGTCGTCCTGACCGAAGTCGACGATCGAGCAGATGTTGTCGTGGGTCAGCGCTGAGGCCAGGCGCGCCTCGCGATAGAACAGCTCCCGGATACGTGGGTTAGTGGCGATGGCGTTCTTGATCAACTTCAGCGCAAACGGCTTGCCGAGCGCGGAATGAACGACGCGCAACACACGGCCCATGCCGCCGCGCCCGAGCTGACCTTCGACGACATAGCGGCTGCCGATCACGTCGCCCGAGCGTGCACCGCGCGGCCGACTCGCTTCGGCGGCGACGGCCTCGGCGATCGTCTGGGGCGCGTCGGGAACATTGGGCGCGTCCGGAACGTCGGGAGTGACCGAACCGGACGGGCGCACGGGTGGCGCAGGGAGCGGTGTCACGCCCTCGAACTCGCTGCTGATGAGGCTCTTGCGCGACGCGACCGAGCGAGTCACCGAGGGCAGCAGCGTCTCGTGACCTTCGCGCTCCACCAGCTCGCCGACATCGAGCTCGCTGTCCGGTGGAGGCGGAGTCGACGCCACATCCCATCGTACCGCGAAAAACGAGCTATAAGGAGCGCATGGACGACGCCAGCTTCGACCAGGTTACGCGCGACGAGCTGCGGGCCATCGAGGACGCGTTTGCGGAGATCGATCCCGATCTGGTGGAGGTCTCGACGAGCGACGGGGTGCTTCGCCTCGACCTCAAAGACGGCACGAAGATCGTCATCAACAGTCATCGGGCGGCCCGCCAGATCTGGATGGCGGCCGTTGCCTCGGCCTGGCACTTCGATCCCGTCGGCGACGGAAGCTGGCGGGCCCCCAAGTCCGGGGACGAGCTCCGGACGACCCTGGTGCGCTTGATCCGCGACCACGTCGGTCTCGAGGTCAGCCTGTAGTATCGTTTCGGGATGGCGGAGTCGCAGATTCTCGACGTGATCAAGGTGTGGGCGGCCATTGCATGGGCGGATGGCATGCTGGCGGAAGCGGAGGCAGAGGGCATGCGCCGGCTGATCCGCACCGCAGATTTGACCAATGACGAGCGCGCCACCGCGATGTCGTATCTCGACACGCGCATGTCGATGCCTGAGCTCGACCTGCATAATCTCAACCCGGACTCGCGCAGGGGCATCTACCGCGCCGCCTGTCGCATGGCCGTCGTCGACCACGTTTTCGCGCACGCTGAGCGCAAGATGCTCGACAAGCTGAAGGACACGCTCGGTATCCCTGCGGATATCGCCCAGGAGATCGAAGCGGACGTGCCAGGCATGGAGGTCTAGCTAGACTTGACCATGCAGCGCCGTCACACGATTCGCCATCTGGCGTGGCGCTCGGGCGTGGCGGTCGTGTCCAACGCGATGATGATGACCGGCGCATATCCACTGCTGCCGGTGGCGCTACGACGCATCCAGAAGCGTCAGGTCGGCTCGCTTCGCACGGTGCTCGCGGAGTGGGGGATGTCGGTGGCGCTGTCGGCGGCGCGTCCGGTCGGGTTCTTGCCGCTGCCGGGGGCACGCCAGCGCGGCGCGCGCCCCGTGATCATGATCCACGGGTTCGCGATGAACCGCGCGAACTTCCTCCCGCTAGCCTATCGGCTGTCCCGCGCGGGGATCGGGCCCATTCTCGGCTTCGAGTACTGGACGCTCGGTCGCATCGCGGCGGCAGCACGCCAGCTCGGTTGGTTCGTCGAGCAGGTGCAGGCCGCCACCGGCTCGCCGCAGGTCGACATCATCGGTCACTCGATGGGTGGCGTCGTCGGTCGCTACTACGTGCAGCTGCTCGGGGGCGACGGTGCCATCGCGAATCTGATCACGCTCGGCTCGCCGCACCTGGGCACCGATGTGTCCGAGTTCGGCGTCGGCCATCCGACCCGCGAGCTGCTCGTCGGTAGCAAGCTCGTGCAGCGGCTCGCCGCGGCTCCGCCTCCGCGCGACACACGCGTGTGCACGATCTTCTCGCACTGCGATCATCTCGTGCCCGCGAGTACGCAGAGCGCACTCGAGATCCCGCGCGCAGAGCGGATCGAATACGACGACCTCGGTCACGTCGCGTTGCTCGGATCGCGCCGCGTGGCCCGCGACGTGATCAAGCGCTTGAAGTAACGCTACTTGGCGTGGACAAGGGTGACCTTGCCGTCGGGGAACTCGACGTCGACGCGCTGGCCCGCGACCGCGGTCACGGACCCACGCCCGAACTTCGGGTGCTCGAGCACGTCTCCGATGGCGTAGGTATCGCGGATTCCGTACGTGCGGACAGGGCGCTCGGGCGCCCGCCACACGAGGCGCGCTGTCTCGGTGATGGCCTCGAGAAGCGTGGCCGCGACGGCCGACGGGATCCTGGGCACGCGCGGATCACAGGCGCGCAGCACCGCGACATCGCGCGGCGTGAGCTTGTGCGTGATCGGCGCGTCGATGCGCGCAGCGGCCTCGGGATTCGCGGCCGCGATAAGGTCCCTCGCGCGGTCGATCCCGGCGCGGCACATCTGGCCGATCACCGTCGTGCGCGTCACGGCGAGCGCTGTCTGTACGGCCTGTAGCGCATCGAGCGGGACCTTGGGGACCTTGTCGACGCGCATGCCGCGCTCGTCGAGATTCGCAACGACCTTGTCGAACGTGCTGCGGTACCGCTCCTCGAGCGCCGCACGGCCGACGGTGATGATGGTCTCGCGGATGCGTGGCACAGCGAGCTCGACGTCGATGACGGCGGCGATCGCCGCGACGACGGTGGCGCGCAAGGCACCATCGAGGGCGATCGAGCGGTCTACCTCTTCTGCGATCGTGAGCTGGAGCGCGGTGACGATGGACTCGGCGATCTGCCGGGGCTTTGCGTTGCGCGGGCCGCCGCCGTCGAGGCCGTGCGCGCCGAGCTGGGCCACGAGCGCAGCATGCGATGCCGGATGCTCGGCGAGCGCCGTGCGGTCCGCAATGTTGATCAAGCTCTGCGTCGCCTCGGCAGAGCCGGGGGGGGCGAGTGGCGAAAACATTTCACCGAGCTCGACGAGCAAGCCGTCGAGTCCGTTGCGCGTGCAGAGGTCGTGAAAACCGGTCAACAAATCTCGCGCGAGCGAACCGAGGTCGGTACCGGGCTTGCGGCTGTCGAGCAGACGAACGGCGAGCTCCTGGATCTGACCGACGTACTGGCCGGGAAAGTCGTGCACGGTTGGACAATGGGGCAGCGGCCCGCGAGGGTCAACCCGGCGGGTCAGCTCGTCGGGGGAATCACCACGGCGGCAGCGGCGAGGCCCGGATTCTCCTTCTCGAGCTGGCCGATCCCTTCGACGAGCTTGGCGAGGTCCGCCTTGAGCCGGTCGCGCATGCGTGACAGTGGCGCTAGCGCGTTGCCGTCGGCGGCGACTGCTTCACGCTCGGCGGTCAACGTCTTGTCGAGCCACGCCGCCTGGCGACCGAGCGCCGCTTCCAGCTCCTTGACCAGCACCTGCTCGACGATCTCGCGCAGCTTGGACTCCGCGGCGAGGATCTCGGCCGCCGCGAGCTCGCGCAGCGCGGCGATCCGCTGCTCGGCCTTGGTCTGCACGTCGGTCCGGCGTGACTCGAACGACTTGAACAGGCCGGTCAGAAATCCTGACAGCTTCTTCGCCGCGGCCGGGTTGGTGAGCGACGGCAAGACCTCGAGGGTGGGAAGCGGCGACACCGGTTGCGGCGGCGGCTCCTCGAGCCCGTGTGGCCGTAGCGATGCAAGCAGGTCCGGCAAGACGTCGATGGTGTGGCGAGTCGCGGCCTCGAAGGTGACGCGCTTGACCTCCTCGGCGATCCGCTTGGTGTCGATTGGCGCCGACTGCTCGATCCGACCTACGGCGGTTTTGAGGCCATCATTGTCCTGCGAGATCGAGATCGCGTGGGCCCACTCTGAGTTGAGGCGATCGAGCTCGTGGGCGAGATGAATTGCCGCGCGCTCGATCACGCCGCGCACGTCCTGCTGGACTTGCGGCCTCAGCTTGGTCATCTCCGCCTTCGTGAATTCCTGTGTGTCGAGGATCTGCATCGCCTCGAGACGCTCGATCCGAAGGGTGAAGCCCTCCTCGGTATCGGTGATCTCGTCGTCGAGAGCGGCGAGCGCTGGCTCGAGCTCGTCGCGCGTACGGCGCGCGAGAACCAGCGCACGGGACTTGCCGAGCATGCCTGGCAGCGACGGGATGACCTCTGCGATCGTGCCCACGCGCGGCGCATCGCCGCCCTCGGTGTGAGGCGCGTAGAACGCGTCGCGCTCGACCAGCAAGATGGCGTCGACCTGCTCTGACGTCTTCGCGCGCACCATCTCGATCACATCGACGCCGGGTGGAAGCGGCCCCTCGCCAAGATCGAGCTCGATCGTGCGCACGCTTGCGCCGAGCGGGGGACCTGAGGACAGCGCACGCAGCGACTCGAAGAAGCGCGTGCGTTCGATGCGGATGCGTGTGGTGCTGGTCTCGAGCTCGGCCTCAGCATGCTTCAGCACATCGCACGCCTGGTCATAGGCGTGCTCGGTCAGCTTGCGTTCGCTGAGCGCCCGGCGGTGGCGCCGCGTCAGCAGCCACCACAGCGGCCACAAGAAGATCCAGAAGCCGTGCGGACGTGCACGCGCGCCGCGGGGCAGGGACCGCTCGACTCGCTGGAGCGCGAGTTGGCGCTCGTCAACGGCGACCTTCGCGCCCCGAGCGCGCATGCGGAGCGCCTCGTCGTCTTCCTCCTCGACGGGCAACACGTGCGCTTCGGTCGTTCCGTCGTCACGGATCGCCTTGAACCGCGTCCGCTTGGCACGGCGGATTCGGAGTGACGCACACTCGTTGGGACGGGTCTGCGGATCGAGGACCTTGCGGTCGCACAGGTAATTGACGAGCTCGGTGCGAGCGGAAATCGGACCGCCGATCGCGACCGATAGTGGTGCACGCACCCACGCCCGGCGGATCGCCGCGTCGCTGCCGGCGGTCTTACACTCCTCGCCGAAGCGCGGAACGTTCGCGAGGACTTCGAGCGCGCCCTGGGCCAGCTCGACGAGCGGATGCTGGGGGGCGCTCACTTCACGATGCCGGCTTGGCATAGAAATGCGCGCCGGCCTTCACGCGAGCCCCGGTCGGTGGCGCATCGGGATACGTGATCGCGAACGAGCCGGCTGCGCCGCCGCCCGTGCTGCGGGCACACGCGGCGCAGACCAACGCGAGGAGCCAGATGCGACCCACGCCGCGATCTTATCCCAGGTGCGCAGCGCAGCGTGTCAGACGCGACCGAACAACGTCGCCATCGTCGCGCGCTCGATCGTGACGTCGACGAATCCACCTACCGCGCCGACTCCCGACGGCAGGATCACGGTCTTGAAGCCATCCGTGCGTCCCATCAGCTGCGTGGGGTCGCGCTTGGACGGCCCGTACACGAGCACGCGCTGGGCGCGCCCGATGTGGTTCTTGAAGACGTCGGCGGACACCACTTCTTGCAGGGCGACGATCTCGGCGAGGCGGCGCTTCTTGACCGCCTCGGGCACATCGTCGGACAGCTTCTTCGCCGCGAACGTAAGGTCGCGCTCGGAGTACGCGAACATGAAGGCGCTATCGAACCGGACCTCACGCATGAGTGCGAGCGTCTGCTGGTGGTCGTCCTCGGTCTCGCCCGAGAATCCAGTCAGGATGTCGGTCGAGATCGCGATCGCGGGCATCGCGGCGCGCAGGTTGGCGACGATCGTGCGGTAGTCCTGCGAGCTGTAACCGCGGCGCATGCGCTCGAGTACGACATCGGAGCCTGACTGCACCGGGAGGTGAACGTACTTGCAGACCTTCGGCTCCTCCGCGATCACCGCGATCACGTCCGCGGTGAAGTCGACCGGGTAGGGCGACGTGAACCGGATGCGCTCCAACCCGTCGATGCGCGCGACCGCCCGGAGCAGCTGCGCGAACGTAACCTCCTCGCCGTCGGCGTCGGGCCAGCGATACGAGTTGACCGTCTGGCCCAGCAACGTGACCTCGCGGTACCCGGCATCCACGAGCTCGCGCACCTGGCGCAGGATCTCCCGTGGCGCCGCTCCACGCTCGCGGCCGCGTGTGAACGGCACGACGCAGAACGTGCAGAACTTGTCGCAACCGCGCTGGATCGTGACGAAGCCCGACACGCCGTCGCCGCCGATCGCGCCCGACAGGCCGTCGTAGGTCTCTTCCTTGTCGAGCTTCACGTCGACGAATGGACCGCTGTGCTCGGCGCGCGCGGCGCGCAGCAGCTCGGGCATCCGACGATAGCTGTCGGGTCCCGCGATCACGTCGACACCCGGGACGCGATCCGCGAGCCCCTCCTTGAGGTGCTCGGCCATGCAGCCAACGATCGCGAGCACCGTTCCGGGCTTCCGGCGCTTGATCGCGCTCAGCTCTGACGCGCGCGCCACGACACGCTCTTCGGCCTTCTCGCGCACCGCGCAGGTGTTGACGAGCAAGACGTCGGCATCCTCGGCGCGCTCGGTCGTGGCGTAGCCCGCCTCCGCGAGCACGCTGCCGATCAGGTCGCTGTCTGCGACGTTCATCTGGCAGCCATACGTCTCGACGTACACCCGCGGCGCATCCGGCCCGAGCACGGGCGCCGGACGCACCGCTTCCGTGCGCTTGCCGAGCGAGACGAGCCGGTCAGTCATGACCCGGCTGTCTACCATGCCGTCAGTAGGGCGTAAACGTCTGCTTCGAGGTCTGCCGGGCCAGGCAGGCTGCAACGTCGTCGTCGGTAAACGCCGGTAGACCCCGCCGGCAACCGACCCCTGGGGGTCCGAGCAAAAGTTTAGCAACTTATCAGCGCGAGTAGGCCTCGGCGCGGAGCCGATAGTCCTCGGCGTAAGCGGTCTCGCCCTTCTGCGTCCAGGCGCGGGCGAGCTCGCGGCAGCGCTCGGCTTCGAGTCGGGGCGAGAGCTCGCCGGATGTGCGCATCGTGTCGAGGATCGCGATTGCTTCGTCAACACGGCCGACCGCGATCAACGCCATCGCGCGCGTGTGCTGGAGTGCGGGAACATCGGGACGGAGCGAGCCCGCCTCGTCCGCGAGTACGAGTGCGGCGGCGGGATCCTCCCCAGCGGCCAGGTGAGCGCATGCGCGGTTGTTGAGCCACACCGCGCGTTCCGCAGCGACCAGCGTCGAGGTGTCGATGCTCGCGAGCAGGCGCCCTGCGCTCGCGGGATCGCCGGCGGCCACTGCGCATCCCGCACGGGAGAGGCGCGCGGCGCGCTCGCGGACCGCTGACGGAGCGAGCCATTCGAGCCAGCGATACCGCCGGGCCGAGACTGCGTATTTTCCCGCCTCGAACGCGCTATGTGCGACGCGCGGGAGCCACAGCCACAACCACAGGATGGTCAGCAGCGACAGCCCCACGCCGAGCGTTGCGCCGCCGCGCGCGAGCGTCATCGCGCCAACGAACGGAAGCGCGAGCAGTACGATCACGACCGCGACGATGCGGATGGCGAAACGCACCGGCCGACTCTAGCGCCAGTTGCTGCCGAGCTCGGCGTCCATGATATCGGACGCGAGCGATACGCATTCATTGCACAGCGCCGTACCGCTACGCCCGATCAGCTTCTTCACGTTAGCCTCGGGCTTGCTGCACCACGAGCAGCTGTCGGTGGCGGCAGGGCGTTCACCGGGCTCGCTCGCCGCGA
>JAYVWH010000790.1:0-12310 GCA_043786265.1 Kofleriaceae bacterium
GCACGACGATGCTCAAGTCCTCCGGCTACCCCGGCTACGACAGCGAGATCGATGCCGGCCTGCGCACGTGGCGCTACCGGGCCTACGAAATTGGCGGCCGCCGGGTGCCGGTCTGCGGCGCCGTGACCTTCATCTACACGATGCAGTAGCGGTATGTTCTCGGCGCTTGGATCCTGCCATCGACGTCAAGGACCTCCGCAAGGTCTACCGCACCCCGCTTCGCCGCAAGAAGGTTGAAGCGCTCCGTGGTGTGTCGTTCACCGTCGAGCGCGGTCACATCTTTGGCTTCATCGGTCCCAACGGCGCCGGCAAGACCACGACGATCCGGACGCTGATGGGACTCATCAAGCCGACGTCGGGGAGCGCGAAGCTGCTGGGCCACGCGATCCCGAGCCGCGCGGCGCGGTTCAAGGTCGGCTTTCTGCCGGAGACGCCGTACTTCTACGACTACCTCGACGTCGGCGAGCTGCTCGACCTCGCCGGCCGCCTGTTCAGCCTGCCGTCACAGGTTCGCAAGAAGCGCGCGGACGAGCTGATCGAAAAGGTCGGGCTCGGTCGCGCACGCAGCCAGAACCTCAAGAGCTTCTCCAAGGGCATGCTCCAGCGCGCCGGTCTCGCGCAGGCGCTGATGAATGACCCCGAGCTGGTCGTGCTCGACGAGCCGATGAGTGGCCTCGATCCGATCGGTCGCAAGGAGGTCCGCGATCTGATCATCGAGCTACGCGACGCCGGCAAGACCGTGTTCTTCTCGTCGCACATCCTCACCGATGTCGAGGCGATCGCCGACCGCGTCGCGATCGTGGTGCGCGGCGAGGTGCAATCCGAGTGCACCCCCGCCGAGCTGATCAAGCGCACCGTGCTCGGCATCGACATCACCGTGCGCGGGCCCACCGAGCTCGACACCAGCGAGCTCACCGAGCGCGCGACACGCATACGCCGGCTCGGCGACGAGCTGTCGCTCACGCTACCGGCCGGTTCGGACGTCGACGCGTGGCTCGCGCGCGCCCGCGATAAGGGCGCAAAGGTCGTTGCGGTCGCGCCGCGACACGAGACGCTCGAGGATCTGTTCCTGCGCGAGATCGCGAGCGCGGACAAGTCGCCGGCTGCAACGGAAGGCAGGGTATGAAAGCCCCGGCCGCGGAGCGAAGGCCCATGAGGGGGGGCCTGGGCCGGATCTGGGCGATCGCGCTCAACACGTTCCGCGAGGCGGCGCGCATTCGCGTGCTGTACGGGATCCTCGTCCTCGTCGTCGGGGCGAATTTGTTCGCGGTCGTGCTGGGCGAGATGTCGGTGCGCGAGGAGACCCGCATCGCACGCGACATCGGCCTCGCGGGCATTTCGTTGTTCGGCTCACTGACCGCGATCTTCCTCGGTGTGTTCCTGCTCTACACCGAGGTTCAGCGCCGTACGATCCACGCGATCGTTAGCAAGCCGATCGAGCGGTGGGAGTTCGTCGTGGGCAAGTACGCCGGCATGGCGCTCGTGCTCACCGTGCTCGTCGCGCTCTTCGGGCTCGCGATGGTCGGCATCCTGACGTGGCAGGGGGTCGGCATCAATAGCGCGATCGTCCGCGCGATCGTGCTCGCGTGGTTCGAGGTGCTCACTGTCGCCGCGATCGCGATCTTCTTCTCGTCCTTCTCGACACCGTTCCTGTCGGGAATCTTCGCGCTCGCGATGTGGGTGATCGGACGGCTCACCCCCGATATCGAGAATACGGCGAACGTGGCGGCCGGCTGGATCCGCTGGACCTCGCGCGTGGCTCTCGAGATCGTGCCGGACATTCACCTGTTTTCTCCGTCGGGCCGCGTCGTCAACGAGGCGGTCGTCAGCGTGCACGGCGACTTCGTGACCTGGGGTTACGTCGGCCTGGCGGCGCTCCACGGCGCGGGCTGGATCGTTGGCCTTCTCGCACTCGCGTGCATCCTGTTCCAGCGCCGCGACTTCGCGTGATGAGGCGCGTCATCGTCATCCTCGCGTTCGTCGCTGCGGCGCTCGGCGCGCTCGCGACCCGCGTGGTCGTCGAAGGCCGGCGCGCACTCCGCGATGGCGATGCGTGGATGCTGCGCGGCCGTCCCGCCGATGCGATCCGCGCATATGAGACCGCCGCGCGCTGGTACCTGCCGCTCGCGCCGCACGTGGAGGACGCCTATCGCAAGCTTCACGCGCTCGCCGAGCCGAGCTATGACGCGCGACCCGCGCTGGATTCGCAGCAGCAAGCGCAGCAAGCCGCGGTCCAGCTCGCCGCGTGGCGGGCGATCCGCGGCGCTGCGCTCGCCACCCGCTCGCTGTGGACGCCCCACGCGGACGATCTGGTCGCCGCGAACGCTGCGATCGCGCGGATCTCTGCGGCAATCCCGCACGCGGGAACGACCGAGATCGCGTGGCACCGCGAGCGGCTCGACCGGCCCACCCGCCCCGCTACGGGCGCCGTCGCCCTGGCCAGTCTGGGCATCCTCCTATGGGTTGGCGGCGCCTTCGCCTTGGTCCGGCGAGGGGTGTCCCTGGCGGGGGGCCTCCAGCGGCGGGCGGCCGGGATCTCCGGGATCGTCATCGTCGTCGGGCTGGGGTGCTGGGCCGCCGGCCTTTACAACGCCTGAGCGCTTGTGGTGACGTCCCCGCGGGAGACCATGGGTAAGAATCTAGGCGGAGCGATCATCGATCTGCTCGACTCGGAGCGCGTCGATCTTCGCGCAGCGGCGGCGACCGTCCTCGCCGCCGTGGGCAAGGGCGACAAGAGCGTGCTGAGCGCGCTGACTGACCGGCTCGAGGACAGCGAGCCCAACGTCCGCAGGATCGCGCTCGAGGGTCTCGCCGACATGGGCGCCAGCGGCATCGCGTCCAAGCTCGTGCCGCTGCTGCACGGCGACGACGAGGCGCTCGCCGAGCGGGCCGCGACGTTGCTCGCACAGCAAGGCGCCGAGGCCGAGAGCACGCTGCGCAAGGAAGTCCGTTCCGGGTCGGTCCGCGCACGCCGCGTGATGGCGCAGCTCCTGATCCGCCGCGGCACGCAGCCCGCGATCGACGCCGTGCTCGATCAGCTGTCCGACAACGAGTTCGGCGAGCAGGCCCTCCAGCTCGTACGCACCGAGCTCGACACCGGCAACGAGCGGCTCGCGAATCAGGTCGAGAAGAGCGCGATCGGTCGCGCCAGCGAGACCGCCAAGGATCTACACAAGGTGTGGGCCAAGGCGCAGAAGACGGCTGCAGAGGCACAGAAGGAAGCCGCGAAGGCTGCGAAGAAGAAGAAGCCCAATGGCAGCAACCGCACCAACGGTCACGCCGTGCTTGCCGACCCGTTGCGCGATCCCGAAGTGGCGCAGGGTATCTCCCAGCTCGGCGCGCTGCTGCGCCTGATCGGCTACCTCGCGCGGCCGTCCACGCAGTCGCTGCTGCTCAAGTACGCCGACGGCGAGGAGCCGCGGCCCATCCGCCTCGCTGCGATCGCAGGCCTGCGCCGCATCGTCGCCCAGAGCGAAGCGCGCGGCACCGAGAAGGTCATCGAGACGCTGATCGAGTACGCCGATGGTGACGACTACGCTGTCGCGCAGTCCGCCGTCGACACGTTGCGCGGCGCGCGCATCCCCGAGTCGCTGCAGAAGAAGTTCTCGGCGCTCGCGAAGTCGAAGAACGTCATGGCGCAGAAGCTCGCGATGGAGCGGCTACCCGCCGGTGGCGGCGCCTCCGCGGTCAAAGCGCTCGTCGAGGCCCTTGGCGGCGACGAGCCGACGGCACGCGATGCAGCGGCGCGCGGGCTCTCGAAGGCGCCCGAGTCGGTGCTGCCCGTGACCCGCGCGCTCCTCGAGACCAGCGACGAGCAGGTGGCGCGACGTTACGCGGGCGTGATCCGCGCGCACCGCGGCCACGTGTCGAACCAGGCAATCGAGGAGCTCGTCGACCGCGTGCGGGAGATGATGGAGAAGAGCCTCAAGGGCAAGGCGACCGCCGATCACATCGTGATCGAGCGCGTGCTCGCCGAGCTCATCGCGGATGTCGCGCCGGCCAAGCACGTCGAGCTGCTGTTCGACCGCGCCAAGCGCCTGCGCAAGGCCGGCAAGGTCGTCGAAGCGTTCGGCTCGCTCAAGTCGCTGCTGCGCTCGCACGCGGACATCGACACAGCGATCGATGACGACCAGCGGTTTTTTCTCGCGCAGCTGTCGCTCGAGGCGGCCGGCGAGGGCATGCTTCGCCAGGCGCATGCCGATGATCCGATCTTCGCGCAGTTCGCACGGCTCGCCGCCAAGGGCTACCCGGTCGCGAAGAACCTCGCCAAGAATGAGGACGTGTCCGACGAGCAGCTCTACGCACTCGGGTTCCGTCTGATCGAATCGGGCGACGGATCGAACGAAGAGCTCGGTGCCGAGCTGTTGCAAGGCATCATCGAAGAACGGCCGCGAAGCAAGCTCGCAAAGTCGGCCAAGAACAAGCTCAAACTAACAGGTCACCTCGATGACGAGTGATGCAGTGCCACCGATCACGGTCGAGGACTACCTCGCCCAACTGCCGGCCGATCGCCGCCCGGCAATCAGTGCCGTGCGCGATGCGATCAACGCGAAGATCGCAAAGGGCTACGAGGAGCGGCTCCAGTACGGGATGATCACGTGGGTCGTCCCGGAGTCCGTGATGCCGGCCGACGAGGTCTACAACAAGCAGCCGCTCGCGCTGGCCAGCCTCGGCTCGCAGAAGAGCCACATGGCCGTATACCTGATGGGCGTCTACGCCGATCCGGACGAGCGCGCGTGGTTCGAAGGCGCCTACAAGAAGTCCGGCAAGAAGCTCGACATGGGCAAGTCGTGCGTACGCTTCGCGTCGCTCGAGAAGCTCGCCGTCGATGTCGTCGCCGAGGCGATGGGCCGGGTAACTGTCGCCAACTACGTGAAGGGCTATCGTGCCCTGCACGCGGCCAAGGCGCCGTCGGCGACGAAGGGCTCGCCGGCGAAGGCGGGAAGCATCACGAAGAAGGCTGCGCTCGTCGCCAAGGCGAAGGCAGCGACTGCGGCGAAGCAGAATTCCAATTCGGCGAAACGCGCCCCCGCGCGTAAATAGCAAGGTCCGGCTCTGCCGGACAGCGCAGCGCCGCCGCAGGCGGTGCGCAGAAAAATCGTAAGTCCGAATCGCGGTTCGCCCCTAGAGTGCGCGCCATGCGCGTCGCATGGCTCGTGGTTCTCGCTGCGTGTAGCTCCGCCACCTCGGCGCTCGATCCCGACGCAGCCGGCGTGAGCTCGTTCGACGCAAGTCCATCCGATGCAGCGACGAACGCGCCGTGGGGCGAGCGTTGCGGCAACGGACTCGACGATGACAACGACGGCCTCGCCGACGAGGACTGCGCGCCGAGTCTGTTCGCCGGCGCGTTTGCCCCGGCAACCGCGAGCGATCCTGCGCTCGCTGCGCTCGAGACCGCCGCGGGACGACCACTCGCGGTGATCCAGACGTATCACTCGCTGAGCGCGCAGGGCATCGCACGAACGTCGCCGGACCTCGCTGCGATCTTCGCTCGCGGTCAGGTGGCGCACCTCAATATCGAGCCGAGTGACTACACCGCGCAGCAGTACGCAGCGCCCGCCCAGGATCCGATCGCACATGACCTGGATGCGATGGCCCAGGCGATCGCCGCGCCTCTCGCTGCTGACCCGCGCGGTCGTGTGTTCGTGACGTTCGGCGCCGAGATGAATGGCAGCTGGACCGACTGGGGTTGCCTGCCGGCCGCGCACTACATCGCGCTGTACCGCGCGGCACACGCGGCGATCCGCGCGGCGCTCGTAGCCGACGCGATCGATCTGCGTCGCGTTCGCTTCGTCTACGGTCCAAACGCGACCTCGAGCGCGAGCTGTGGCTCGGCGGCCGGCTACTACCCGGGACACGCAAACGTCGATCTGCTCGGCATGAGCGCGTACCGTCCCGACGGCGTGAGTGTCGACGCGAGTGTGATCGCACCGATGTCGGCGTTGTTCGACGCGCTCGCTTACCCTGCCGCCTGGCGCCGCGATCGGTTCGTGGTGCTGCAGACGGGTGCGCGCGCCGCCTCGGACCGCGAGACGTGGATCGCGACACTCTTCGCGACCGCGGCTGCCGATGCGCGCATTGCGGGGATCGTCTACTTCGACGCCGCCGAGTGGGCTGCACCACCGGCGGTGTTGTCGCCTGCGCTCGCGGCCGCGCCGACTGCGGATCGCGCGCTCGAGGGCGTATTCACCCCACGGTTCTGGGACGTCCCGTTCGATCACCCGGCGTTCCTCGAGATCCAGGCGCTGCGCGACGCGGGTATCGCATCGGGCTGCGCCTCTGCGCCGGCACGGTTCTGCCCCGACGAGCCCATCCATGCTGCCGATGTACGCGCCCTGCTCGCGCACGCGTTCCCCGGCGCCGTGGCAGCGCTCGCCGATCCGATCCTCGAATCCGACCTCGCGACCGCGATCTCGAATCTCGGCGGCACCCCGGGTCTTGCAGCAAAGGTTCCCGCCACCCGTGCTCGAGCCGCGGTTCTCATCGCACACGGTGCCAACCTGCGGCCGCTTCCGCTCTGACCTGATCCGGCACGTCCGCTGCAGAGGCTGCGAGCCATGGACGAATCCAGCGATGATTTCGAAGAGGAGAGTCCGACCAACCCATACGGTCAAACACGCGCTTGCGTGCTCGTGGTCGAGGATGACGAGGCGCTGCGCCACCTGATCGTCACGCGCATGCGCCGCGAGGCGTTCGAAGTGATCGAGGCGACCAACGGTAACCACGCGATGAGCGTGCTCGGCCAGCTCGCTGCCAACGACGCGACCACCGACATCGACCTGCTCGTCATGGACAACCACATGCCCGGCCCGTCGGGAATCGAGATCGCGAAGCTGCTGCGCGCCGCTGAGTGGCGCACACCCATCGTGCTGATCACCGCGTTCCCGGAGCGTGAGGTGATCGCCACCGCGGAGCGCCTTGGCATGTCCGTGCTCGCCAAGCCGTTTCCGCTCGATCGGCTGACCGAAACGGCGATCGCCGCCCTGTTGCGGCCTTACGCGGCCCAGGCTTGACCGTGCCTGGCCCAGGGGTGAGTCCTTTCGACTCGACGCCCCGTGACGACACACGTCCGCTGATCGTGCTCGCCGAGGATAATGGCGAGCTACGCATGCTGCTCGCAGCAGCGCTCGAGCGGGTCGGCTACCGCATCGTCCAGGTCGAGACAGGCGTGCACTTGCTCGATGTCGTTGCCGAGCTCCAGGCCAGCGGCGAGACGATCCGGCTGATCATCAGCGATGTTCGGATGCCCGCGCTCGGCGGCCTCGAAGCTGCGCAGTCCATTCGACGGACCGGCACCAGCACACCGCTGATCCTGATGACTGCGTATGGCGACGCGTGGACCCGCGCACGGGCTGCGCAGCTTGGTGCGGTTCTCCTCGACAAACCACTCGGACTCGGGGCATTGCGCCTCGCGGTCAAGGCCGCAGTAGATCCGTGAGCAAGGTGGATCCGTGAGCTAGATTGAGCTTCCGCCGACATGAAGCTCGTACTGAAGTACACGCTCCTGCTCGGCACCACGCTCGCCGTGGTGCTGTCGGCCCTGTCGTACCTGCGAATGCACTACGTGCGCGAGGAGATCGAGCGCGACATGCGCCGCGATCATCGGACCGTCGGTCACCTTCTGCAAGTTAGCGTCGCGGACATCTGGCTCGACACGCGCGATAGCGACCACGCAACGCGCGAGACGGTCGCCTTGCTCGGACGCGCGAGCAGTGACGGCCCGACCCGCTTCTCCTGGGTGCCCGGCGCGGTCGCACCGGAGTCGCAGCGCGTCGAAGACGGCGCGTTCGTGTCGCGGTTTCCGGTGCGGTCTGGCAGCCGCAGTCTCGGGACGCTCGTCGCGAGCGAATCGCTCCACACCGTGGAACGCACGGTTCGCACGCACGTGTGGTTCAACATCGCGGGCATCGGAACGATCGTGATCGTGGGTCTGCTCGCCGCTCTCCTGATGGGGCGCTGGCTCGTCGGAAAACCGATCGCGATCTTGATTGGCCAGGCACGGCGCATCGGCCAGCGCGATCTGGCAAGCCCGATCGTGTTGCACCGCCGTGACGAGCTCGGCGAGCTCTCGCAGGAGCTGCGCGCCGCGAGCGAGACCCTCGCGGAATCGCTCGCGAAGGCCAGCGCCGAGGCCGAAGCACGACTCGCAGCGACCGAGCAGCTCCGTCATTCCGAGCGGCTGTCGACCGTGGGCCGGCTGGCGGCGGGGATCGCGCACGAGCTCGGGACTCCACTCAGCATCGTCGGCGGTCACGCGCAGATGATTGCGGGCGGCGAGGTCACCGGTGATGCGGGACTTGCGAGTGCGCGCGCGATCGACAAGGAGGTCACGCGGATGGGCAAGATCGTGCGCCAGCTGCTCGACTTCGCGCGGCGCAAGGGACCCGAGGGCACCAGCTGCGAGGCCGCAAAGGTCGCGCACGGCTGTGTCGAGCTGCTCGCGGTGATGGCCGACCGCGCCCGGGTGCGGTGCGTCGTCGAATGTGCGAGCCCGGCGACGCTCGCGCTGATCGACGAGGACAGCCTGACGCAGGTCCTCACGAACTTGATACTCAACGCGGTGCAGGCGATGCCCACCGGTGGCGCGATCACCGTGCGCATCACGGCCGCCGACGGGGCTGTGCGCATCGCCGTCAGCGACACCGGCGCCGGGATCCCAGATGACATTCGCGAGCACGTGTTCGAGCCATTCTTCACCACGAAGCCACCCGGCGATGGCACCGGGCTCGGGCTGTCGGTCGTGCATGGCATCGTCAGTGACCACGGTGGCTCGATCACGATCGAGACCGGTAGGGCGGGCACGACGTTCACGGTGGTACTGCAGGAGGCAACGACATGAAGGCAAACGTGTTGGTGGTCGACGACGACCAGGCGATGCGCGACATGCTCGCGGTGCGGCTCGGCAAACGGGACTTCGGGGTCACGACGTGCGGCAGTGCAGCCGAGGCGATCGATCTCGTCCAGCGAACCCCGATCGATATCGTGGTCAGCGACGTCAACATGAAGGGGACGTCGGGCGTCGACCTGTGCCAGCGCGTCCTCGAGCACAGGCCGCAGCTCCCGGTGATCTTGATCACCGCGTTCGGCTCGATGGAGCTCGCGATCCTCGCGATCCGCGCCGGTGCGTACGACTTCATTCCCAAGCCGTTCGAGATCGAGCAGCTCGTGCTGGCGATCGAGCGCGGCGTCGCGCTCGCGCACCTCAAGGACGAGGTCCAGCGCCTGCGTCGGGCCGTCGCGCCTGCGAGCTTCGGGACCTTGATCGGCGAGAGCCCGCGGATGACCGAGCTATACGCGGTGCTCGGCAAGATCGCCGAGTCCACCGCACCGGTGCTGATCACCGGGGAGAGCGGCACCGGGAAGGAGCTGGTCGCGCGGGCGATCCACGAAGCCGGTGCACGCCGCGGCGGACCATTCGTGGCGATCAACTGCGCGGCGATGCCAGCGGCGCTCCTGGAGAGCGAGCTATTCGGTCACGAGAAGGGCGCGTTCACAGATGCGCGCGCCGCCAAGCCCGGCCTGTTCGTCGCAGCGAACGGGGGTACGATCTTCCTCGACGAGATCGGCGAGCTCCCCCTCGAAGTCCAGCCCAAGCTGCTGCGCGCGCTGCAGGAGCATACGGTTCGCGCGGTCGGCGCGACCCACGAAGTCGCCTACGACGCCCGTGTGATTGCCGCGACCAACCGCGACCTCGAGAGCATGGTCGAGGCCCGCACGTTCCGCGAGGATCTGTACTTCCGCATCAACGTGCTGCAGGTCGGGCTCCCGCCACTGCGCAGCCGCGGCGGTGATGTGCTCGTGCTCGCGCGCCACTTCCTCGACCGGATCGCGGCGCGTGCCGGGAAGCGGGTGATCGGATTCTCGCCGGAGGCGGCGCAGAAGCTGGTCGCGTATGCGTGGCCGGGCAACGTCCGCGAGCTCGAGAACTGCATCGAACGCGCGGTGGCTCTGGCCTCGTTTGAACAGGTCAGTGGCGGAGACTTGCCCGAGAAGATCCGCACGTTCCGCTCGAACCAGATGGTGCTGAGCAGCGACGATCCAACCAGCCTGGTCACGTTTGACGAGCTCGAACGGCGCTATGCCGCACGCGTGCTCGACGCCGTCGGCGGCAACAAGGCGGCCGCCGCGCGCATCCTCGGGATCGAGCGCAAGACGCTGTACCGGATGCTCGAGCGGTGGGGCGACCATTCCCCGCACGAGCCCTGAGTCTCAACGACCACACGTGTCGTTTCGACTCGCCCGCTCCCGCCGCCTGTGCGGACATACAGGTCCCACCGCTGGTCCGCGCGATGCACCGACGCGCGGAATGGTAAAGACTCGGGCCCGGCGACTCGTCATCGCGGATGACTCTGCGGAGATGCGCTGGATCGTTCGCGCGGCGGTCGGCGATCAGTTCGCCGATATCGTGGAGGTTTCCGACGGGCGTGAGCTGTTCTGGACGCTGCTACGCCGCGACTTCATCCGGAACGAGGCCGAGGACCAGCTGCTGATCACCGATCTGTGCATGCCCGCCTACGACGGCCTCGACGTCGCCGCCGCCTGGCGCGAGCTGAGCCCGACTGCGCCGATCATCGTACTCACGGCGTTTCCGAGCAGCGCGGTTCGTAAGCGTGCCGCCGAGCTGGGTGCTGTCGTGGTGTCCAAGCCGATCTCGACCGTAGATCTTCGCAGGGTGATCCGGGAGGTCAACGATGCCCGCGACCAGTGACGGCCTCGCGCTGGTGCCCGGCTCGCAAGGCAGGCTGCAGGCCGTCGTGGAACGGCTGGCGAGGCGGGTCACGCGCGGCTCGGTGGTTCCGCTCACCCTCGGAATGATCGCGCTCGTTGGCATCGGTGACTCCGTCACGGGAATCGAGCTGCCGTTCACGATCCTCTACCTGCTGCCGATCGCACTCGGCAGCTGGTACCGCGGCTACCGGTTCGGGATCGCACTGTCGCTCGCGGCCGCGGCTACCATGACGATCTCGCTCGTCCGCGATCACATGTCCTCGTTCGGCGTCGGCTGGAACCTGGGTGGTGCCACGCTGCTGTTCGTCACGGCGAGCTGGGCCCTCAACGAGCTTCACGCGCATGTCGAACGCGAGCGAACGCTGCGTTCGATGGCGGTCGATCAGCTACGGCACGCCGAACGTCTCAACGTGATCGGTACGCTCGCGGCGGGGGTCGCACACGAGCTGGGCACTCCGTTGAACGTGATCGGTGGCTGTGCCGAGATCATGCTCGAGGATCGGTCCAAGGAGTCCGTGCAGCGGCGCTCGCAGATGATCATCGAGCAGGTCGCCAAGGTCAGCTCGATCATCCGACACCTGCTCGACTTCGGTCACCGCGGCAAGACCGCGACCGGCTCCGTCGACCTCAATGCGATCGCGCAGTCGGCCACCGAGATGCTCCAGTCGACCGCACGCCGTCGCGGCACGACGATCGTGTGCGACCTCGGTGCGCCCGTGATGGTGACCGGCAACGCGGCCGAGCTCGAGCAGGTCGTCTCGAACCTGATCCTCAATGGCCTGCAGGCGATGTCCGGCGGCGGTCACGACGAGGTTCGCGTCCACGTCGGCTGCGACCGCCTCGGCAAGCATGCCGCCTGGGTCAAGGTCGAGGACAGCGGCCCCGGGATCCCACCCGACGTTCTGCCGCGCATCTTCGACCCGTTCTTCACGACGAAGGGTGTCGGTGAAGGGACCGGCCTTGGCCTGTCGGTCAGCTACGGGATCGTCAGGGACCACGACGGGACGATCACGGTCGACTCCCAGCGGGGGCGCGGCACCGTGTTCACCGTCGCGCTACCCGTGCGCGACGAGCGTGGGGCGTTTTGACGCCGCGTGTCGCAACTACTCCGCGTGTCGAAACGACACGTGCCCACCACGCGGCTTCGCATGCTTGTCGTCGCGGTCGAGCGCGCGCTGCGGGCACGGTCCGTGCTTTGACGTCGCACACCATGAAGACCACGATCCTCTCGACCCTCCTTGGCCTGACCTTGTGCTCCGCTGCGTTCGCGGACACCGCGCCCGCCGCCGACAAGCCGGCCGCGACGGACAAGACGGCGACTGACAAGGTCGCAACCGACAAGACCGCGCCCAAGACGACGACCACCACCAAGGCGGTCCCGACGAAGAAGGCGACGACGGCGAAGAAGCCGGCCGTCAAGAAGCCGGCGACGACGAAGACCGCCACCAAGAAGTAAGAGAATCAGTGCGCCCACACTGCGGCGCTAGCCCTACCTTCGCAGAAACGAGTCGTTTGTCCGACGACAAACGCCTGCATGAAGGAAGTTGACGCGAGAACCAAGACAAGATTGGGCCGTCGGCGA
>JAYVWH010000791.1:0-6375 GCA_043786265.1 Kofleriaceae bacterium
ACGCCAACACGCTTCCATCACAGACCGCGACGCCCGGCTGCGGGGTGTCGACCAAGCGCAAGCTAGCGGAGCTCGGCCACGAGACCCAGTCCGGTGGCGGCAACGGCCTCGACGGTGATGATGAGACGAGCGAGGACACGCGGATGACGTGGGATTCGACCTTCACCGCGCCGACACCGAACGTGGCGCCGGCCTTCTGAGGTCTCGCTGATGCGATTCTTGGCTCTGGCCGAAGTGACGCTCGCCATTGCTGTCACAGGTTGGATGGTGCGGCACCGAGGGAGTTACACGCCTCGGCTCAGGGCACGAACGAGGTGTGGCGCGCGACGACTTGCCAGCGGTCATCGCGCTTGACCCAGACGTCGGTTACGAGCATCTCGCCACTACGATCCTTGCCGAACACCGTAGCGCTCTGTTTGATGCGCGACCGCATCGTTGCTGCCTCGCCGTAGACTCGGACCTGCACGTCGAAGAATTCGCATGCGTGCGTGACGTAGTCGGGCAGGTTCGCCAGCCAGGCAGCGCGTGGCATCTCTCCGAGCCCGGCCGCCATGAGCGAATACTCGGCGCCGAGAATCCGCGCCGCACCCTCGGCGTCGCGTCGCATGATCGCCTCGGTCCAGGCGGCTGACGCGGCGCGTACCTCATCCTCGAGCGACATTGTCATACGCACAGCATGCCCGGTCTTGGCGCAGATGACCGGCGGAACGCCGCTTGCGGGCCAGTACCTCTATGATCCGAGCACACACGTCTGGTCGTCACCGGCAGTCATCACGGGCAACCCCGGGAACCGCTCTGATGGGGGCGCGGTCTACAGCCCCAACCTCGACGCGATGGTGTGGTATGGCGGCCGTACCGGTGGAGCGACGTACACGAGCGAGCTCGTCGTGATGTCCGCGCAGTAGAGCGTGATACACAGCCTGGGTTGTCACTCGCGTTCTCGTCACTCTCGCTCGCGCCCGCTTGGCTCGAGAATCTCGCGCAGCTCGGCTATCACGAGATGACGCCGATCCAGGCGCTAGCGCTTCCCGCGATGCTCGAGGGACGTGACGTGCTCGGGCAGGCAGCGACCGGCACGGGTAAGACGGCCGCGTTCGGCCTCGCACTGTTATCGCGGGTCACGCCGCGCGGCGATCGCCCGGGCGCACTGGTCCTGTGCCCGACGCGGGAGCTCGCCGCACAGGTCGCCGACGAGCTGCGCCGGCTCGCACGGCCGCTGCCGCACACCCGCGTGCTCACACTCAGTGGTGGAAGCTCGGTGCAACGCGAACGCGCGTCGCTCGAGCACGGCGTCGATGTCATCGTCGGCACGCCCGGTCGCGTCCACGACCACTTGCACCGCGAGCGGCTAGATCTGTCGGGTATTCGTACGCTCGTGCTCGACGAGGCCGACCGGATGCTCGAGATGGGCTTCATCGACACGGTCACTGCAATCGCGAGCGCCGTTCCCGCCGATCATCAGACACTCCTGTTCTCGGCGACGTTTCCCGAGGCAGTGCGTACGTTGAGCACGACCTATCAGCGCGACGCGTTGCACGTTCAGATTGCCGCCGAGGATGTCACTGCGCGGATCACGCAAGTGCTGTACGACGTCGGACGCTCCGAGCGAATTCCCGCACTGGTTCGCATCCTCGGTCACCATGGCCCCGCGTCCGCGATCGTGTTCTGTAATCACCGCGAGACTTGTGAGGAAGTCGCGGAGGGACTCACGAGGGCAGGGTTCGCCGCGGTCGCGCTGCACGGCGGGATGGAGCAGCACGATCGCAACACTGTGCTGCTGCTGCTGCGTAACGGGAGCTTGCGCATCGTGGTCGCCACCGATGTCGCCGCGCGTGGCCTCGACATCGATGACCTCGGCGCGATCGTCAACTTCGATCTGCCGCGCGAACCGGACGTGTTCGTGCACCGCATCGGCCGCACGGCGCGCGCCGGGCGCAGCGGACTGTCGATCAGCATGACCCATCCCTCCGATGGACGGATCCTCGACGATCTGCGGCAGGGACCGCTTGCCGGGATCGGTGTGTCGCCCATACCGCCAGCCGAGGTGCAGCAGCCGCCGCCACCCGCAATGATCACGATCGCGATCCAGGGTGGGCGCCATGACCGGTTGCGGCCGGGCGACATCGTCGGCGCGCTGACCACTGCGGTCGGCCTCGCTGCCACCGACATCGGTCAGATCACCGTCACCGATCGGATCAGCTTTGTCGCTGTCGCCGCATCGGTCGCGGATCGCGCGCTCGACGGGCTCGCGGCCGGGCGCATCAAGAACAAGCGGTTCCGCACGTACCGGGTCAAGCCGCCGCGCTAACCCGCGGGGTGAGAGCCCAAAATCTGTTGCTTGGGATCCGCCGCCCTCTGCGATGGTCAGTGAGCGCCGACCAGAACGTCCGTGCTCGGGTCGAACAGGATCATGTGGACACCGGCCGGGCCGATGTTCCGCTTCTTCTGGACGTTATCGAACTTCACCCATGCGCTGCCGTCGGTGTTCGAGTTGGTCAAGCCGCCAATCGTGGTGTTCACGTCGAACTGCCACAAGCCGTACTGGTCATTGCTGATGCGACCCCAGTCATAGTCGTCATGGACGCGCGTGACCGAGTTGGTCGCGTAGAGTCGCTTGCCGTCGGGGCTGAGCTGGAGCATGCAGACGTGGGGGACGGCAACCTCGGCCGTCAGGACTGGATGAAACGTGTCGCTGATGTCGTACTGCTGCACGGTGCCGGAGTAATCGGCTCCACCGAACCAGTTGCCGACGTAGAGATATTTGTCGTCCTTTGACACCGTCATGTCGCACGGGGCCCCGAGGCCCGAGACCACGGTGCGGTAGCTGAACGAGTTTCCGTCGTCGCTGGTCTCTGCGAACCGGACGACGCGACCGTCGTCCGTGATCATGAAGCCCTCCTGCCGGCCGCCGTGGTGGAGCCAGTCCGCCTCGGTCGCGCCGCTCGTCGGGTAGCCGCTCGCGGGGTCCGCATCGATCACCGTCTTCTCGACGACCGACTCCGTCGCGGTGTTCCACATGGTGACCGAATCGCCGTCGAGCCAGGGTGGGCCAAAGACGTTCTTCGGCCAGCCCCAGGTGGTGGTCAGCATGCGCTTGTTGCGCGGGTTCCAGGCGACATCGTACTGGTAGTCAGCCCCGATCTCGCCGTGCGAGCGGTCGGGACCTGGACCAAAGTACCGCTTGAACTCGCCAGTCTTGTCGTCGAGGTACACCAGTCCTGCGGGGCCACCAGTGTCGGTATTGGCACCAAGCATCGAGACCAGAACCTCGCCGTTTGGCATCGGCGAGATCGTGTGCGGCGCGAGGTAACCACTTCGCTCGACCAGCGAGGTGGCTCGGTGCCTCAGCGTGGGATGCTTTGGATCGTCAGCTACGTCGACGACGAAGATGTTCGACGTGAACATGCCCGACACGAGGATCCGCTTGCGATCGAGCGAATAGCCCATGTGGTGGACTCCGTCCTGCGTCGGCGAATCCGGCAGATCCAGGCGCGACACGATCTGCCCGTACGTGTTCGGCTTGCCAGGGTCCGCACCAACCGCGAAGAACATGTCGGGGTTGTTGTTGTCACCGGAATTGATCGCGGTGAGATAGATGAGCTTCTCCTGGCCGACGCGTGCATCGCTTGGCCGAAGAAGGTTTGTCACGTCGGCGGTGGCGGGTTCGTCCGCGGCGCACGCATTCAGGAGCGTCAAACCGCCGAGCGCTCCGATCCACTTCAGAGCCATACTCTTGGTCGTCATGTGCTCCGCTGCCTATGGAAGTTCCGTGCCGCGCGCAGAGGCCAATTTTTGCGTTGATAACGCTGATCGAGCGCATCGCGCATGCGCGACTTGCGCAATCTTGCGCAATCTTGCGCATGCGCTACTTGCGCAACCCGAAGCTATTCGGCGTCGTTCCGTGGCTTGCGGGGCCGCGGCAGATGCTCGAGCGCGTTGAGGCGGTTGACGAGGGTACGCCGCGAGATCCCGAGCAGCTGGGCTGCGCGTGTCTGGTTGCCACCGGCTTGTTCCAGGGCTTGGACGAGATCCTGCTCGACGTTCGATGGGGTGGGAGCTGGTGCGAGATTATCGGTCGCGCGCAGACCGCGTGCGGCGGATGGAGACTTCGTGATCGCCCCGGTCCGAAGCTTATCGAGCGGTAGATGCTCGGGTTGGATCGCACCTCCCCCGCACAGCAGAACGGCTCGTTCGATCATGTGCTTGAGCTCGCGCACATTCCCTGGCCAGCGGTACGCCCTCATCAGCTCCAATGCCTCACGAGTCAGCGTCGGCGGCTTGGCGGCGGGTGCACTCGCACGGATGAACGCATCACAGAGCGGCTCGAGCTCTTCGAGCCGCTCGCGCAGCGGCGGAATCACGAGCGTCACACCATTGAGGCGATAGAACAGATCGCCGCGAAAGGTGCCGCTCGCGATCCGCGCTTCGAGATCGGTATTCGTCGCTGCGACGAAACGTACATCGATCGTGCGAGCCTTCAGGCCACCAACGCGGCGCAGCTGCGAATCTTCGATGATCCGCAACAACTTCACCTGCGTCGTGAGCGGCATGTCCCCAATTTCGTCGAGCAGCAACGTGCCCCCATCGGCGATCTCGATGAGACCCGGCTTGGCCGCCATCGCATTCGTAAACGCGCCCTTTTCAAAGCCGAATAGCTCGCTCTCGAGCAGTGTCTCGGTCAAGGCGGCACAATTGACCTCGATGAACGGTCCCGATGCGCGTGGAGAGGCGCGATGCAGGGCCCGCGCGAACACCTCTTTGCCGACACCGGTCTCGCCGAGAAGCAAGACGCTGATGCGCGAGCTCGCCACCTGGTCGACCAAACGATAGAGGCTCTGCATCCCCATGGCGGCCACCACGACATTGCTGCCCGCGGCTGCGGAATTCGGCGGATCAGCGTCCAGTAACTTCGCCAGGAGCTCTGCCGCATGGACCCCGTCGCGCGGACAGCAAGCGCCCGCGACATTGCACTGGATGCCGCGGTCGACGAGTCTCTGCTTGATGCGACGCTGCGCATCCGCGGCCTTGCCTGGAGGTGTACCCGGCAAGAGCACCTGATACTCGTGTGCTCCGTTCACCGCCAGGATATCCGACTCGCGCAAGATCTCGCCGAGTGCGTCTTGTACGACTTCGTTCGGAGCTCGGGGTGTGCAGATGCGCAACAGCGCGAACGTCGCGCCCACGCGTATCTGGCGTGTGCACTCTTCCTCGACGCGCGTCCGGAACGCGTCCGGCATCAGCAACGTGCGGACGCGAGGCGAACGTGAACCTTGTTGCAGGATGATGCTGAGCGTCCCGATTCCGACCACCTCACCGAGTGCGATCTCGGTGGGAGTTCCCGGCGGGATGAGGGCCCCTCCAACCCGCGTACCGTTCGCGCTGCCCGTGTCCTCGATCGTCACACGCTCACCCAACCTCAGGACCGCGTGGCGACGGGAGAGCGACTCGTCCTGGATCGTGATGTCGCAAGCATTGCTGCGTCCGATCGAGATCGCGGCACCTTCCATGACGGAATGCGAGACGATAGCTCCGCTTCCGATCACGACGAGCTGCAGGTGCCCAAGTCCGATCGGAGCCGCCACCTCGGCGGTCTCGACGGGCGTGAGCACCGTCTGACCAAGCTCGTCGTCGTCGTCTACCACGGACACGTCGGGCACAGGCTAACATGCCGACAAACATTCCGGCCTCGCACGAGCTTCGCGTCCAAAGGATCCGCCTGAGATGTATGCTTGCGGTGTGCCCCGGCTCATCCTGCATAAACCGAATGGGCTGGTAGCGACAGTCGCTGTGCTTGCAGGCTGTGGTGATGTCGTTAACTTGCCCAATGAGGGGACAGCGGGTTGCACCGTATACGAGGAGCTCGGCGACCTCGGTGCGCTTCGTGGTGCGGTAGCAAGTCAGATTCCTCAACAACCGCCGACCCCACCAGGGAACGACGACGCCAAGCTGATCTTCCTCAGAGCACCCCTGACCGACAACGACGCGCTCGAGATCACACTGTGGGACAGCTACGGCGCATTCGGCGATAACGATGTCACGACAGGTAAATTCTCGTTGACCGGCGTGGAGAGCAACGATCGGACCTGCGGCTTGTGCGTCCGCCTGTTCGGAAACATTGACGCTGGGATGCCGCTGCAGCGCTACATCGCCACCGGCGGATCCATTACGCTGACGTCCGTGACTGGCAAACTGGTCGGTTCGGCTAGCGACTTGACGTTCGCCGAGATCGCGGAAGGAAGTACTAGCGGTGACACCCTGCCGGACGGCTGTATGTCCACCGCCGCCAAGTTTCGGTTCGACGTGATGATCGGGGCTTCAGCTCGATGACGTGTGCGTCCTATCTTCGCGTCGCGGTCCTCGTGCTTGTCGGCTGCC
>JAYVWH010000792.1:0-2359 GCA_043786265.1 Kofleriaceae bacterium
GGGGTGTCCTTGAGATCGGCCCCGAGCCAGTGGTTCTGGTACATCAGGAAGACGAACCCACTGAACGACAGGCCGAGCGCGGTCCACGCCACGGTCCACATCGCTGCCGTCTTCATGGACTGCTCTTCGTTCTTCCGATGAAGAACGCCGAGATCGATGAAGAGCAGCAGCGCGACCAGGCCGAAGAAACCAAGCCAAAACCAGAGCATCGCGGAAGGGAACCATGCCTAGTGGCGGGCCCGCTCGCAAGCTAACCGCCTCCGATCTGGCCGAATTATGTCGGTTGACTCCGGGTGGGCTCAGTGCAGCGAGGCGAGCAGCTTCTCGACGTTGTCGGTGTGCCGGCCGAGGCCAAGCTTGGAGAACACCGTGATCGCGTCTTTCAGCATGTCCCGGCCCGCCGGGACCGCGCCGGTCTCGCACTTGTAGCGGCCAAACGCAAATAGGGCCTTGCCAAGCGCCGCTTCGTTCCCGATCGCGCGCAGGACGTCGATCGCCTGGTTGTAGGCCACGGCAGCGTCGGTCGTCGCCGATTGCTCGTCGGTTGCGTCATACAGGCTCGCGGACAGCACCTCGCCGAGCGTCAGGTAGGCCTGTGCCTCCTTCTCGCGCAGGCCCGACTTCTTTGCGACCTCGAGCGCCCGCTCGGCGAGCTCGCGCGCCGCCTGCGGGTGACCCTGCAGCTTCTCGAGCGTGGCGAGGTGGCGGCAGCACTCGCTCTCGAGCCCGCGATCCTCGATGTCCTCGACGATCTCGAGCGCGTTCTCGAGGCGGCTGCGCGCCTCGTCCAGCTTGCCATCGACGACGGCGAGCTCGCCGAGGTTCGACAGGATCAGCGCCTCGAGCGGGAGAGCGCCGATCGCCTCGGACTCGGGCAGCGCGGCGAGCCAGGTGATGCGCGCCTCTGCGAAATCACCGAGCTCGAAGGCGAGCGCGGCGAGGTTGTTCTGCGACACCACGCAGCCCCAGCGATCGCCGGTGGCCTTGCGCAGGTCGTACGCTTCCTTGTGGCAGGTGTACGCGGACTCGTACTGGCCGCGGTCCTGCTGCACGTCGCCGAGGCGCGACAGCGACGTTGCGATCGCGCGCTTGTCGCCACGCTTGCCGCGGCGTGCGAGCGCCTCGGTGATCTTGATGTACGCCTCATCGTAGCGGCCGAGCATCTGCAAAGTCTTGCCGATGTCGTCGAGCGAACCGGCGATCCCACGCGCATCGCTCGCCGCGCGGAACAGCTCGTGACCGCGCTCGAGGTACTCGAGGGCAAGCTTGAGGTCGCCCTTGCGGCGCCACACGCGACCCATCTTGTTGAACGCGACGGCCGCCTTGGTCTTGCTCGCGGCGACCCACGACAGACGCAGCATCCGCTCGAATGCGCCGAGCGCAGCTTCGAAGTCACCGATGAGCTCGTAGATCGAGCCGAGGTCGTGCCAGAGGTAGATGCGCGCGGAGTGATCCTGATCCCCGATGCAGGCGAGGGCGCGGTCGTACAGCCGGATCGCGCGCTCGTTCGCAAATTGCGCGCGGGCGGCGTCGGCCGCACGGCGATAGCGCAGGGCTGCATCGCGTGGATGCCCCGCAAGTGCGAGGTGACGGCCGACCTCTTCCTGTGCGCCGGGTGCGCGGCCTTCCGGGTGCAGCTCGAGCCAGCGCGCGATCACCGAGTGGTAGGCGCGGCGGCGTGGCTCCTCGATGCTCTTGTAGACGATCGACCACAGATTTGGATACGCGAAGCGCAGCTCGCGCTCGCCCGAGACACTCGACTGTGGAACCTCGCTGATCCACTCGCGCTCGACGAGCTTGCCGATCGCGGCGACCACCGCGATGCGCGAGTGATCACCGGAGGCGGCGATCTGCGACAGCGTCGGGCCGTCCGGATCGGTGAAGGTCTGGTGCGAGCGCTCGAGAGCGATGATCGCATCGAGCCACGATGTCTCCCCGACAGCCGCGGCCATCTCGAGGACGCGGCGCTCGGTCGCATCCATCACGCGCAGCCGCGCGGCGACCAGCTCCTCGTAGGTCTTGGGCAGCGGGAACGCGGCGACCTTCTCGGGATCGAGGCGCCACAGGTAACCCTCGCGCACGATCACGTCGCTCTCGAGCAGCAGACGGACCAGCTCGTGGATCGCGCGCGGCGAACCGCCGAGCGTCTTGACGTGTGTGATCAGTCGCGCGGGCACCTCGGACAGCTGCTTGCACAGCTCGCGGAGCAACTGCTCGCTCTCTGCGCCGGTCAGCGGCGCGAGCTCGATCTTCGTCGGTGCGACCTCGCCGTCACCGAAGGCGCCGTGGCGGGTCCACAGCTCCTTGGTCGCGGGTCCGAGAATCGCGACGCGCTGGTCGCGCATGCCGGCCGCGAGGT
>JAYVWH010000793.1:0-3074 GCA_043786265.1 Kofleriaceae bacterium
TAGCGCGGATACCCTGACGGACGGTGTCGCGATCATGAATACCGAGCCACGTGTGCTCGCGGTTCGGCATGTGGCAGTGCTGGCACTGGATGCCGCGCGCCATGTACGGCCCCTCGAGCCACTCCTTGTAGGTGTTGAGTAGCGGCTTGCCGTTGACCGCAGTGCGCGGCGGAAGCTGATGACACGGCATACAGAAGTCGCTGCGCTCGTAGATCGCGAGCTCGACGAGCGGATAGCCACTCGCGGGAAGCAGCGACGGTGCACGACGGGGCGGTCCTCGCCGGACCCAGTCGCGGACGTGACAGCCCGCGCACGTGACACCCTCGGTCCGCAACGCGCTGTCGAAGCCGGGCGTGCTCGGTTGTTGCTCGGCGAGCGGTGAATGGCAGCGATTGCACGATGTACCTTCCGCGGCGGCGTGATCGAGCTCGCGCGCACCGAGCCCCCACGCGGTAGCGGCGGAGTGGACCGATGTCGTCCACTCGCGCGCTTGCTTGGCGTGACAACGCGCGCACTGCCGCTCGCTCAGCGAGGCCTGCGCTGGTGCGAGCGTCGCCGGCGGTGTGCCCTGGGCGGCGAGGGCGGCGCCGAACACCCGGGCCTCATCGGGGTCGGTGCCGGGCCACGTGCCGAGCTCGAGCTTGGTCTTTGCGTCATCAGCGATCTTGCTTGCATCGATCATGCTGCGGTCGCGGGGCGCCGCTGCACGTGCGTTGAGCTGACGGACATACTCGGCGAGCGCCCACAAATCCGCGTCGGGGATTCCGGCGTAGCCCGGCATGCCGGTGCCGGTGAGTCCGGTCGCGATGCTCGTCGCGATCGCCCGGCGCAGATCGGTCTCGCCCCCGCTCGATGCGCGCGGGCGGCGGAACAGCTGCGTCGTCAGGTCGTAAGGCTCCCCGATCCCGGACTTGCCAGCAGAGGGGCCATCGCCGCGGCCACCGGTACCGTGGCACTTGTCGCAGCCCATCTGTGTCCACAGCTCGGCGCCGCGCGCGGGGGGTGCGGCCGCTGGTTGCGCCGGGAGCGTGACGACCTTTCCGCGCTTGGTGAACGCGCGCGGCGCGAACGCCTTGAGGACTGCGATGACTTGATCGATCTCGGTGTCCGAAATTATTTGGTCGAACGCCGGCATCGAGGTCCCATCGACACCAAACCGGATCGCTGCCCGCAGGTCGTCATCCGTCGGCGGCTCACCCACTGCGGTCGACCGCCACTCGTACGCTCCGGAGGTGAAACCTCGGGGATTCCCCGACGCAAACGCGGCTGCGGGCCCGCGGCCATCGCCGGCCGCCCCGTGACACGCGACGCAATAGCGATCGTAGAGCGGCCACCCTGCAGCAGCTTGCGGCGTAGCCGCAACCGGTGCCGCAGCGCATAACACGCTCGCTACAACGGCCAGAAGCGCCCCGCGCATGTCCGAACTATCGCACAACGTGTGTTATGCCCTTTGGATGATCCGCACGAAGATCCTCGGGCTCGGAAGTTACGTCCCGGAGCGGGTCGTCAAGAACGAGGAGATTCCGTTCTTGAACGACCAGCACGTCCGTCAGGACACGATCCAGACCGAGACGGACGACGCGTGGATCCAGCAGCGCACCGGTATCAAGGAGCGACACTACGTCAGCAACGACGGCAAGCAGTCCACGAGTGACCTCGCTGTCGAAGCGGCGAAGAAGGCGATCGCGGATGCGGGCCTGCAGCCGACGGACATCGATTGCATCATCCTCGGCACGCTGTCACCAGACTTTCACTTCCCGGGCACAGGCGTGATCGTTCAAAAGAAGCTCGGTATCGCCGACAAGACGAGCTGTCCGTGCTTCGACATTCGCCAGCAGTGCTCGGCATTCGTTTACGGCCTGCAGATGGCGGACGCGTTCATCCGCACCGGCATGTACAAGCGCATCCTCTTGATCGGCGCCGAGCTGCACAGCCACTCGCTCGACTACACCACGCGCGGCCGCGACGTGATGATCCTGTTCGGCGACGGCGCGGGCGCGATGGTGCTCGGTCCGATGGAGACCGAGGATCCGAAGGCGGGCGTGATGTACACGTCGGTGCACGCCGACGGTAACGGCGCGATGGACCTCTACCTCAAGATCTACGAGATCGCGCGCATGCCGTACCTCGACTACAACCCAGCCGATCGCGAAGCGAACGCGCTGATGATGTATCCGAAGATGGACGGCAAGCGCGTGTTCCTCAACGCCGTGCGCGGCATGGTGATGTCCTCGAACACTGCGCTCACGAAGACGGGCCTGACGTGGGACGACATCAACTGGTTCGTCCCGCACCAGGCAAATCTGCGCATCAACGAGAAGGTCGCCGAGGTCGCGAACATCCCGCGCGAGAAGGTCCTCAACACGATCGAGTTCTACGGCAATACGACGGCTGCGACGGTACCGCTCACGATCGATTACTGGCGTCAGCAGGGCAAGGTGAAGAAGGGCGACCGGATCCTGTCGTCGGTGTTCGGCTCCGGCTTCACCTGGGGCGCGGCGATCTTCACTCTTTGAACCGGCTGCTGCGTGTCCGCGAGCGCCTGAGCGTCAGGGCTTGGCCGGGACGACGGTCATTTCGACCTTGTGCCCTGGGCCTGGTGGCGGCGTTTCGCCCGCAGCGGCGCTTGGCTTGTGGCCACCACCACTGAACGCGATCGCGACCAGTACGATCACCGCGAGGACCAGCGAGCATGCGATCAGCACGTGACGCGTGACCGCCTCGTGTGACGTGTCGTCTACCGGCGCCGGTTCGGTCTGGCGCCGCCACTCTGCGGGAGCGACGGGAAATCCTGCCGCCGGCGTCGTGCGCCCGAAGCTGTGTTCCGAATGCCCCCGCTGCGGCGGCGGTGGCACAGACAGCTGAATCGTCGGCGTGTGACTCACGTGCATCTGCTGCGTCGGGAATGAGTCCTCGTTCGTCAGCGTCGGCGGTTCGTCGTGAGGCGCGCCGAGGGGTGCCCGTGCGCGGAGCTGCCCTGAAGGACGCGTCGCCTCTAGGGTCCGCGAGTCGCTCGAGGACTCGCTCCTCGCGGTCGTCTTTGCGGCGACTTGTCCTAAAGGACGCGTCGCCTC
>JAYVWH010000794.1:0-9032 GCA_043786265.1 Kofleriaceae bacterium
GACAATTTAGCCAGATGGTCGCCAGCCTCGATCTCGATCCGACGATCGGCGCGCTCCTCGGTGAATCGACCACCGAAATCGACGTCGCCCGGAAGAACCGGGTGTTTTGCAACCGCAATCTCCGGATGGACTCGATCGAGATGATCGGGTTCGACATGGACTACACGATCGCCCTGTACCACCAGGACAAGCTCGAGCAGCTGTCGATCTCGCTCACGCTGTCCAAACTGATCGAGAAGCACGGCTACCCCGAGGAGATCCGTACGCTGACCTACGAGCCCCGCTGGGCCATCCGTGGCCTGATGGTCGATCGGCAGTTCGGCAACGTGTTCAAGATGGACCGGCACGCCTACGTCGGGCGCTGCTATCACGGGTTCCGCGAGCTCGATCACGAACAGCGGCGTGCCCAGTACCGCAACGACAAGATCAACCTATCGAGTGATCGCTTCGAGTGGATCGACACCCTGTTCGGCCTGCCCGAGGCGGTCATGTATACGACGCTCGTCGACTGGGCTGACCGCCAGACCGGTACGGTCGATTACGACAAGCTGATGGGCGACGTCCGCACGGCGATCGACGAGGCGCATCGCGACGACACGCTCAAGTCCGTCATCAAGGCGGACCTGCCGAGCTTCATCATCAAGGATCCGCTGCTAGGCGAGACGCTCCACAAGTTCCGCAGCTCGGGCAAGAAGCTATTTCTGCTCACGAACTCGCTCTACGACTACACGACCGTCGTGATGAGCTACCTGCTCGACGGCGAGCGCAAGGCGTACCCGTCGTGGCGCAACTACTTCGACATCGTGATCGTCGGTGGTGCGAAGCCGGCGTTCTTCCAGGAGCTGCGGCCGTTCATCCAGATCGATCAGGTCACGATGCAGCCGATGGTGACGCAGCCAGACGTCAAGCACCTCTCGCGTGACCGCATCTATCAGGGCGGCAACGTGATCGCGTTCGAGCAGATGACCGGCATCAAGGGCGAGCAGGTCCTCTACATCGGCGACCACATCTACGGCGACATCCTGCGCCTACGCAAGCAGCACATGTGGCGCACCGCGATGGTGCTGCAGGAGCTCGAGCGCGAGATCAGCGTGTCCGATCGCATCGAGGCGCAGATCGAGGATCTCGATCTCCTCGACCGACGCCACCGCAACCTCGAGTCCGAGATCGACTACCAGTCGCTGCGCCTCAAGAAGCTCCAGCGCTACCTCGACGATCCCGCGACCTCGCCACCGCTGCGCGCGCGTCTGGAGGACGAGCGGCGGGTGGTGCGAGACAGCGTTGACACGCTTCGCAACCGCGCAAATCTCATGCAGGCCGAGGTCGACTCGCTCGAGAAGCGAATCGAGTACTCGTACAACACGCACTGGGGCAGCTGCCTGCGCGAGGGCAACGAGAACTCCCGGTTCGGCGAGCAGGTCAACGACTACGCCGATCTCTACACGTCACGCGTGTCGAACTTTGGTCCGTACTCGCCGCTGCGCTACTTCCGCGCGCCTCGGCGTCCGATGCCGCACGAGGTTTAACCCCAGGGGGCGGCGCAGGTCCGCCCCCTTCAACTCGGGGTCTCGGCGCGGACGCGGCCGATCTGGAGCTCCTTGCGGTCGACCTCGAGGCTCTTGAGCGTCGGCACGAGCACGCGCGTCACGAACTGCCGGCCGCCATAGATCCGGTGGCGCTCGATCAGCTCGCCCTTGCGCTTCCAGTCGGGAATCTGTTCGTGCGCGGGCATTGCGAAGTTCTGCAGCACGTACGCGATGTCTTCGAGAGTGGCCGCGCGGTCTGCGATCAGGTGCTCTTTCACGCAGTCCACGAACAGGCGGTGGTGCAGGCCTTCGTCGCTGGCGATCAGCAAGATCAGCTTCTGGAGCGCCCCGTCGCCCGCCGGTGCGGTGAGCTTCGATAGATTGACGTAGTTGAGCTGCGTGGCGAGCTCCTGCAGCATCGAGTAGATCAGCATGCGGCGGGTCGTCGTGAACGGAAGAACCCATTCGCCAGCGAGCAGCCGGTCGTTGAGCTGCTCCATCTGCTGGGGCGTGCGGCGACCGGAGCGGATCAACCACTCCTCGATGACCATCGAGTGCTTGGATTCCTCGTAGCACCAGTTGGTGAGAAACCAGGCCATCCCGTGGTTCTGCCGGTTGAGCGCGATCAGCTTGGCGCTGTAGTCGGGCAGGTACATCTCGACCGAGTAGAACGCCTCGAGGATCTCGACGAGGTCTTCGTCCACTGCCTGATGCTTGACCTGGTCCCACGGGATCCCATCGACGACGTTCCACCGGCGCTTCTTCTCGGCGTGGTCGAAGAACGCGCGATACAGGCCCCGGAATCCTCCCGGCGCGGCCGGCGGAGCCTGTGCGTCGGGGACCGTGGTCGCGGAAGTCGGTTCGAGCATTCATCACCGTGAGTCAGTTCCGTCGCGGCGCGCGAACGCGATGAACACGCCATGAACACAATTGCGTCATGCCGCGGGAGCGCCACCAGACCGCGTGCTAGCGCCCGGTCAGCCAGCGCGTAACGAGCGGTGCGATCTCGGTCAGTGACATCTCGACGCCGGGGGTTGTCTGTGGTGCGTGAGTCGTGCGGCCAAACGGCAGCAGGATCACGGGAACGTTACGGTCGTAGTCGTTGAGCGAGCCGTGCGCGGTTGCCAGCCGCTCGTCCTCCTCTTCGATGATCCAGCCCGCCGCAGGTGCATAGATGAATTCGCCAGAACGCGCAGGATCGATCGCGAGGCAGATCGCCTTCGCATCGCCGGAGCGGTCCTCGCAATGACCCGCGTAGGCATCGGTGCGGTCGGCGACGGCGAGCCCGGGAAACGAGCGCAGCGCGAACACGATCTTCTTGTAGGCGTTCGCGAGCTCCTTCTTGTTCTGCGCGAGGGCCGCGCTCGACAGATAGACGTTCGGCCAGCTCGTGCTCGCGATCCAGTCGCCGGCACCGAGCACCGTCGATGCGGCAGCGTTCGCGGCGCGCTTGACCTGCTCCTCGGCGATGCGTCCACCACCGACGCTGCGCTCGGGGAGTGGGCTGCCGCCGTGATCGCTCGTCAAGATCATCGCCCACCGTCCGCGACCCACGTGCTCGTCGAGGGCCGCAAGAAATGCTTCGAGGCGCACGTCGAGGCGCAACTCGCTGTCCCAGGTCTCCCACGATTCGTGGCCCCAGCCGTGCGCGATGTAGTCGTGCGCGGACAAGCTGATGACGAGTAGATCCGGTGTGTCGTCCGCACCGAGCTGCTCGCCGATCAGTGCGGCCGTCGCCATGTCGAGCGTGAGCTCGTTGCCTTGCGGCATCGCGAACAGCGAGTCCCACGGCTTCTTCGTCGTCGCTGGATCGTGTGGGAACGTCGGCCCGAAGCCCTTCTCGCCCACCTCGCCGCGTTGGTCGTCATCGGTGCCGCTGAGCCGTGCGAGGCGCGCCGGATCCGCTGGCGTCCACGTCTCCAGCTTCACCGGGTGCGCCGCGGCGTAGCTCGTGAACCAAGCCGGTGTCGGACCACCGTCGGCTGCCCACACCCCTGTCTTGCCGTCGTACGAGATTGCGAGGCCGTGGTGACCGAGTGGCAAGCGTGCTGCGCGGACCTTGAGTGCGACGGCGAGGGCCTTCGCGCCACTGTTCGTCGCAGCAAGGACATCCCCGAGCCCGGGCACGCGCAGAAATCGTGCGCTCGGTTTGTCGTCGCGGCCGACCGCCGCGGCGACCATCTTGTTCTCCTCGCGGCTCCACCACTCGTTCGCAATGATCCCCGATCGCGCAGGCGGCTCGCCGGTGCCGAGGAGTGCATGACCAGGTGCCGTCGCGGTTGCCATCGATGGATGACGGCCGACGCGCCAGTCGCCCTCGGCGAGCAAGCGCGCGAACCCGTGCGTCAGCTCGCCGCGCTTCGCTTCGAAGCTCCACTCGGGAAAATGATCGACGACAAGCAACACCACGAGCCGTGGCCGCGTTGCACTGCCACCGTCGTCCCGGTCACCTGTCTCGGGCCGGTGCGCCAAGCGCGTTGCGCCGCCGGAGCAGGCAGCAGCAAGGACCAGGGGCAGTGCCCAGTTCTCCCTCGTCACGTTCGCGCACGATACCCCGCTTGCGTGACGGGGGCGTCACATCAATCAAACAGCGAGATGAACAGGTCGGCGATCGCGACGTCACGTGCCCGATGGGGTGGGAGCAACTTCGGCGACCGCGCAGCGCACAGGCGGTCGTACATCGCGTTGGCCCGCTCGCGCAGCCGATCCTGCCGGGCCTGCAGCGCGTCCTTCTTGGCAGATCGTTCGAGGCCCCCGCCGACCACGTAGTCGACGATCGCCGCGAGCTCGCCACCGTCGAAGAACGTCCCATGGTCGCGACAGACATCGATGACAATTCCCGAGCCGGTCGCGAACTGCTTGCGGTTCATGATCGTGCCGCACGTCGGGCAGTTGATGTAGAGCTTGCGCTCACCCGGCAGGACGCTATCCGCGTGGCGGGGCAAGGCTGCGGAGTGCCGCCCCGTCGAGAAACACGCCGTCGCACGCAGTGCACCCCGGGATCACGATCAGCGGCGGGAGCGAGCCTGGCGTCAAGCCGCGCAGCTCAGATCCGCGGACGGGCAGCGAGCACCTCGCCGAGCACGGTCGATGGGAGGGCAGGGAAGCGGTCGCGCACCGAAGCGTCGAACGTGAAATCGGTCGTGTTCATCACGACGGCCGCGCGCGCCTGCCGAGCGAACGTCGGCGCAAACGGTCGGGCAAGCACGGCCATCACTCGCAGCACGGGAAGCGGGATGTGCTTGATCCGAGCCGGCTTGCCGCTCGCCTCGATCAGCTTGGCAGCGAACGTCACGAAATCGAGGTTCTCGCGGCCACCGATGTCGACGGTCTCACCGGCGAGTGCGGGATCGGTGGCAGCCATCACCACGAGTGCGGCAACGTCGCGCACGGACACGAAGTTGATTGGATTGCGGCCGGGTCCGAACACCAACGCGTGTCCCTTCGAGAGCGAGCCGCCGATCACCTCGCACCAGGTTTCGTAAAACGCTGTCGGGCGGACAATCGTGAAGGCTAGACCGCTGGCTCTCAGTATCTCCTCGGCGGCGAACTTGGCGCGATGCAGCGACATCGGGTGATCTGCGCCAGCGCCGTGTACGGAGCACAACACGAACTTCGTGACACCAGCCTCGCGTGCCGCCGCGATCAAGGCGCGATTGCCCTCGCGATCGATCTCCTCGGGGCTCGTGCGATCAGTGCCCACGAAGCCGTGAACGGCGGAGATCACGGTGCTGCAATCGGTGAGCGCAGCGCGCAGGTCGCGAGGCGCGCGGAGATCGCCGGTCACGACGTCGACGCCCGCAGGGAGCCTCTCGGCGCGCTTGGGATCACGTGTGAGCACACGCACGCGTTCTCCGCGCGCCATTAGCAACCGCACGACGACTTGACCAAGCGCACCAGTTCCACCGGCGACGAAGATCATCGCGAGCCCTCGAGCTGAGTGCGCAGCGCTGCGTCCATGGTCGGGCCGCCGCCGCTATCGACCGGCTCGAGGTACATGCGGCCCCACTGGATCCGATCGCCCGCCATGCCGAAGATGAACACTCCGCACGCTCGATGGGCTACGCCGTCGCCGCGTGTCCCGATCATCTCCCACTCGGTCCACACGGTCTCGCCGTTTACCGCCGAGCACACGACCTCGGCGCGGACGTCAGGGATGGCGGCGAAGATCTGCGTCCAGTTGCGCCGGACCTGTTCGGTGCCGCTGAACGACCGCGCGGGGTGAACCGGCGAGGTGAGCGTGTAGTCGTCTGCGAAGCACGCGACCAGCTCGTCGAGATCGTGCGCGTTAGTGGCTGCGACCAATCGAGCGATCGTGAGGTGCATGATATTGGATACAGTGTAATGTAATTAAAATGCCATACAAGCGGCGATCGTACGACTCCGGTCGCCGGAAGGAGCAGGCGCAACGGGGCCGGGAGCGAACCCTTGGCGTCGCGAAGCGCCAGTTCTTCGCCCGTGGCTACGCCGCCACGACGGTCGGGAGCGTCGCGAAGTCGGCATCGGTTTCGGTCGAAACGATCTACAAGACCTTCGGCGGCAAGCCGGGCCTCGTTCGCGCGCTCTACGAACAGGGGTTAGCGGGCGCAGGTGCCGTTCACGCCGAAGCGCGGTCGGACGCGGTGAGCACGCGCGAGCCAAGTGCTCACGAGATCGTGCGGCACTGGGGCGTGCTCGCGGCCGAGGTCTCGCCGCGGGTTTCGCCGTTGTTGTTGCTTGTCCGCGCCGCTGCCGCATCGGACCCTGTGCTCGCCGATCTTCTCGAGACCAGCGACGCAGACCGTCTGGTGCGAATGCGGCACAACGCGCGCAAACTCGCGAAGGGCAGCCGACTGCGGCGCGGCGTCACGGTCGAGAAGGCGGCGGCACTGATGTGGGCGCTGACGGCGCCCGAGCTATTCGACCTCCTGGTCGTGCGGCGCGGCTGGTCACCTGCGGAGCTCGGCGAGTTGCTCGGAACGACGATGGCTGCGGCCTTGCTCCCACCGCGGGCTGTCGGACGCCGCACGCGCGAACGGTCAATAGGCTAGCGGCTGTCGCAGGTAAGGCTCGTGATGGTTTAAGATCGTCGGGCATGGCCCGCACCCACGCACAGGCGTTCGCAAACATCGTGTTGGCGGGTCGGGTCTACGCGGATCCGCTCGGCACCGTACGTGCGCTCGCCACCGACCCGGAGCGGACGCTGGGGCCGTTATGGGAAGAAGCGGGCGCGGACCTCGCGCCGATTGCTCGCGTGCCGGGGACCGGCCTTGCAGCGACGGTCACGCCCGTCGGTAGGTATGCGATCGCCATGGTCTCGCTTCCTCCTCCTCGTGAGGCGAATGATCCGGTCCTCGTCGCAGTGTCCGGTCGCGGGGACGGAACGAGCAAGCTATCGACGATCGCGTACAACACACTCGAGCTCAGCTCGGTCGGGCCTGGCGCGCTCTCGTTCGGGATCTATTCGCTGAGCAGCGCCGACATGCGCTCGCGTACGGCCGACGGCCCGCTGCCGGATCCGCGGTGGTTCGCCGAGCACGTGGGCGAGCTGTATAGCGGCCGGCTGCCCGGCGCCAACAGTGGCCTGCCGACACTTCCGTTCTGGTACTGGTGGTTTGTCTTCGACGGGGCGTCCGCGTTCCGGATGTTCAACATGGCGCGCGACGACACGGACCGATTGGATGCCGTGCGCAAGGCGCCGATCCTGCTGATGCCCGAGATCACCACGGCCGTCGAGACCTACAGCGGCAAGGAGTACGCCGACAAGCTGCGCGGCGTGCGGCCTTACGCCCAGCGTGACAAGGCGATGAGCGATACCTGGAAGGCGGCGATCAATCAGATCGTGAGCTCCAAGTTTGCGCCGCTTGCGACCAACATCTTCCTTGCTTTGCCGCTCGTGACGGAAGCACGAGAGCACGGCGCACTCAGCCCGGGCGACGGTTACGAGATCGAGGCGACGTTGCGCGCCACGCTTGCGGGGCTCGGCGTCGAGCCGCACCAGAACAGCGTGCGCGCCACCGAGCTGCACGATGCAGCACAGGAGGCGATGGCGCCCCGTGCACGCCGTGGCAGCAAGGTTCCGGTCGCCGTCGAAGATCCGATGGGAAAGCCGCTGTTCCTCGACGAGACTGACCTTCCGGATCACCAAGCGATCGAATTGAACGACAACTTCGCGTCTGTCGATTACACGTTCCTCGCGCACGGTGGTCTGCGCGCCGGCTACATCACGTGGGCCGGTTCCGAATCGTCCGCGATCTCGCGTTTGATCGATGCGCGGTGGGTGTTCCGCACGCCTGCGGCGGCCGGGCAATTCATGCGCGCGATCGTGTCCGCACTTGGCGAAGGGTATCCCCCAATGCCGGCGCCCAAGATCGGTGATCAGGTCCTGGCGTTTGGTGAGGACTCGGGCCGCGTTCGGCGCACGCAGATCCTCGCGGTCCGCAGTGGGCGCGTCGTGGTTCGCCTCAAGGCAGTCGAGGGCGCGGAAGCCGCGGCGGCACGCCAGATCCTGCACGCACAGATGCTGTATCCGCTCGCTGGTAAGGCAACGGTCCGCGCTCACGTGGCTCAGCTGCGGTACTGGCTGGCCGTCGAATACCAGACGAACTCGGTCGCCGCGCTGGTTCACGCGCCCAATCACGACGTCGCGCGCTTGCTCCCCAAGTATCCGTTTCTCGCATTCGGCGAGCTGCCCGAGGCCATTCGTCTGCGTGGAGAGGACCGCCGCGCCGAGCTCGACGAGGAGCTCGCTACGGCCCTCGCAACCGAGGACGATCCAAAGAAGCGCGAGGCTGCGCGCCTGGCAGCAGCCAAGGAAGTCGACAAGTTCAAGGCGGCCGCCGACACGCTGTCGAACTTCTTGGCGCAGCTCCGCGCGCACCGCTGGGCCTCGTATCGCGACGCAATGCTCGCGCTGACGCGCACGTTGCTTGCGTCCGACATGGGCAACCCGCGCGTCAATGCGGCATACGCACACGAGATCGTATCGGAGCTCATCCACATCGATCGAGATCCGGTGTGGGCGGAGCTCGATGCCGTGTGTCGATCGCGCGCGTGACCGCGGATCAGGGGCCAGGGATACGCACGACGAGCTGCTCGGCGACGTAGTGGGAGCCGCGCGCACGCGCAAGCGCGGTCTCGTAGGCAGCGCGCGTGGCGGCAGGAAGCTTCGCGGCAAGCCGGTCGGTGTAGAGGCCCTCGTAATACGCGTCGGGGTGGACCTCGATCGTGATGCGCGCGGTCGCAGCTTGCGCGCTACGGCCACCCTTCCACGCGCGAGTCATCGTCTTCGAGCCGCCGGGCGGGATTCGCGTGTCGGCGTCCTCACGCCAGCCGTCGTTGTAGACGACGGTACGGCCGATCCGAACCTCGTCGCGCGCACCGAGGATCGGCATTCCCTTGTCATCGAGCAGCTCGATCCGCCAGACGAGCGCGGGGGTCGCCGTCGTCGGTAAGTAATGACCGGCGCCGATATTGGCGAGCGCGGCGACGACCTTGACGACACCGCCATCGCGCTGCGTGGTCGCG
>JAYVWH010000795.1:0-5774 GCA_043786265.1 Kofleriaceae bacterium
TCGCCTGGCCGCGCATCGGGTCGCGTTTGGCGATCACCCGGTCACGGGTCACTTCTGGAACAAGCTCGATCACCTGACGACGCCACTCGAGTTCGTGTGCGCGATGGGGCTGACGTTCGAGAATGCGAACCTGGACTTCGCCGGTGATTACGCGATGGCCGCGCGCGCGTGTGGCGATACCGCGACCGCAGCCGCGCTCGATCGTGTCCACACCGACGAGATCGCGCACGTGCATTTCGGCTGGGTGTGGCTGCGCCGGTTCGCTGGCGAGGGTGTCGATCCGTGGCAAGCCTACCTCGCGAACGTGCGGTTTCCGCTCGGGCCGCGGCGTGCCCGCGGAGCGCGCTTCGATCGCGAAGCACGGCAGCGTGCGGGTTTCGACGACGCGTTCATCGCACAGCTCGAGGCGACCTCGCCGACACGACCGTCGGGCGAGCCACGCTGAGCTACACTGCGCTCGCAACTTGATCCTCTACGCCAATCTCGATCAGGAAGCACGCTGGGCGCGAACGACGCTGCCGCCGCGCGTGCTCGAGCGAATCAGCGCCGTTGCCGCGCTGCTCGCTGCGTTCGCACCTGAAGGCGAGACGGCCGTGATTCATGCCCCCGCGCCGGTCGCCCCCGGTCGCGTGCAGTTACCGAACGTCGAGATGCGCACCGGAATCCCCCCGCACTGGGACGTCGCGTGGGCCGATCCAACGGCGGAGCGAGCCAACGATCGCCGCGTCGCGCAGCAGCTCGCGCGGGAGCTAGGCGTCGCTCTCCCTGGCGCGTGCACGGTGACTTCGCTCGCCGACCTCGACGCACACCTCGCGGCCGGCGGCGCGGCCTACGGGTTCGAACACCGCTGGGTGTGCAAAGCGCCGTGGACCGCGGCCGGTCGCGATCGCGCGCACGGTCACGGCGAGGTCGCCACTGGCGAGGTCCGCGTCTACCTCGGCCGCTTGTTCGATAAGCTCGGCGCGCTGACGTTCGAACCGTGGCTCGATCGGATGATCGATCTCGGCGTGTGCGCGCAACTGCGCCCGGACGGCACGCTCCATGTCGACCGGCCGCACACTTTGCTGGCCGACGCACGGGGTGGCTTCCTCGGTGTCGACATCGTCGAGCCCGCGCTCACCGAAGCCGAACATGCCGAGCTCACGCGCGTCGTTCACGCGAGCGGCGCGATGCTGCGCGGGCTGGGCTACACGGGCGCGTTCACGCTCGACGCCTTTATCTATCGCGACGGTGGCACGCGCAAGCTGCATCCGCTGTGCGAGCTCAACGCGCGCCACACGTTTGGGCATGTCGCACGCGCGCTGCACGCGCGGCTCGGCAGCCGCGTGCTCGGCTTTGGTCCCGCCCCCGACGGCGCGCGCATCTTGATCGCGCCGGCCGACGACGGCGTGAGCGCCTGGGTGACGTGACTATTTCGGCGGGTGCGTGATCGCGAGCTTGGTGACCGGGGCGACGCGTGGCATCGAGTCACCGGGGCGGCGCAGCCGACTGCCCTGACCGTGATAGTTCGGGAACGGCTGCTTCGGATCGACCGCCGACACGATGACCTCGCCGCGCCGGGTCAGAAACAGTACCGGCTCGAGACCATCGGCCATCGGTAGCGCGAACTTGACGGCAACGCCGCTGGGCGCCGACGCCTCGACCGTCGAGCCCGGCCCGGCGGCGGTGACGAGCGTCGGGATCCGCCACGCACGGTGATCCTCGTCGACGAAGTCGGCCTTGCTCGCACCGAGCACCGCACTCGTGATCGCAGCGGCCGGTGCGCCATCGATGTCGACGGCGATCGACAGCCCCGCGGGGATGCTGACCTCGGGTGGCGGCGGCGACTCCTGCCACTGCTTCTTGTTGCCCTCGTTGCTCGCCTTCGAGCACGCAGCAAGCGCGAGCGCGATCAGCAGGGGTCGAAGCATGCGCTCCATTCTAGCATTGGCTATCGTTCCGTCATGGCCGACATCGACGACGTCATTGCACGGTGCCGTACGGCGCTCGGAACCGGCGGGACCGTGGTCGCCCTGACCGGCGCGGGAGTCTCCGCGGTTCTTGATCCTGAGCGGCGTTCTACCTCTATAGTCGCCGGCCATGATCGCCACCAAGGTCTATCACTACCGAGATCCGGCGGCGGTCATCCTCGGCCTCAAGGAGCTGCGCAAGCAGGGCCTGACCCCGCGCGGTCTGTTGTTCGTTGCACTCGATCCGCGGGGCGAGACCTATATCGCGGTGCCCGAGGATCTCGATGCGGTCGCGACGATCAAGGTCGGCGACAAGCTGTCGCTCGTGCCCCCATGGGAGGGCCGCTACTTCCACTTCGATGCGGTGCATCGCCTTCCCGGCAACACCGTGCTGTGGAACGGCGATCGCCGGCTCGGCGACACCGGATCCGCCCCCGAGGTCGCGTGTGCGATCAGCGAGTGGCTCAAGGGCAGTGCGGCGAAGAATGTCTTCCTCGGCTGCGCGCCGCACGTCCCGGGCTCGTGGTGGACGATCGATCACCTGAGCGCCGTCGTCGATCTGCACGCGATGGGCTACCTCGACTGCGTCGTCACCACGAACGGCATCCTCGCGCGCAAGATCGACGACACGCGGCTGTTCCACCTCGAGTTCCAGGCGCTCGCGCAGCACGGCAGCCCGACCGTGGGCTGGGCAGATGTGTTCAAGAGCGAGATGGGCAACATCGTGCTCGTCGAACGGCGGGTGTTGCAGTACCGGCTCGTGCTCACGTGCGAGCGCGGCCTGATCGAGATCGATGTCAGCCACCTGCCCGAGCTCGTGATCGAGACCGCGCGCGTGCCGATGCGATCGGGCTTCGGCGTCGTCGGCCGCATCGATGGCGGTGCGTTCGCGCTGACGGTCGGGACGATCGAGCCGTGGGGCCTGACGAACATGAAGCCGGCCGTGCTCGTCGGCTCGCCGACCGCGAGCTTGCTCGATCTGCCGGCATCGCTGCGCACGACGCCGCTCGACGAGTAGCTCACTACGCTGCGAGCGTGCGCTCGATCTCGGCCGCGACGCCATCGAACAGGCGCTGCAGCGTCTCGGCGCGCTTGCGGGCGCGGCTTTTGAATATGGCGCGCGTGCCGGCAAAGATGCCGCCGAACCAGCCGAGCGCGATCACCGGGATCGCGAGCGGCACCGCCATCGACGCGAGGATCGGCAACATGATCGCTCCGCCCCCGACGCCGCCACCGATGCCACCGAACAACGCACCTGCGAGCTGGTTCAGGCGATCGGTCGCCGTCAGCGTCGTGATGCCATCCTTGACGACGACCACGATGCCGGTGAACGGGCCCGTGCCGCGCTCCGGGGCCAACGCCCACCACGCGACCGAGCTCCGCATCAGCTCCGTGCGACCGCGATTCCCGGAAAGCTCGCGGATCGAGGCGATCAGGTCCTCGAACTTGTCGGCCGGAAATGCGCCGTCGAACGTCCGCGACAGCTCGAGCCGCATCGGCGCGCCAGCGATGCGGATGCCCAGCGGCGGCTTGCCGGTCGCCGCCAGCGAGCTGGACCCCGCGAGCACGAGCGCCTGGGACCGTTTGCCCTCGAAACCGTCGATCTTCGCCTGGGCCTGCTTCAGCTCGGCCTCGAGCGCGGCGATTCGCGCCTGGTCGGCGTCGCGATCGTCACGGTAGGGCGCATCGCTCATCCAGCGGGAATGTAACGTGCTATCCATTCGCCGCGCATGAGTCTGGTAGTTCTCGACGCGATCTCGTTGTTCTTCGGTGATCGGATGATCTTCGACAACATCGGGCTGCGCCTCGGGCACGGTGACCGGCTCGGCCTGATCGGACCCAACGGGTCGGGCAAGACCACGCTGCTCAAGGTCATCGCCGGTGAACAGGAGGTCGACGACGGCACGGTCACCCGCGCGAACGGCGTCCGTGTCGGCTGGCTGCCGCAGGACATCTCGGTCTCGGGCGGGCGAACACTCATCGACATGATCCTGTCGAGCGTGCCCGGTCGCAAGGATCTCGATAACCAGCTCGCTGCGACGGAGCACGCGCTCGACGAGGCCAGCAAGGGTGGCGTTCCCGACGAGAAGATGCTCGAGCTCGCTGCGGAGATCGGCGACCTGCACGAGCGCATCGATCACTTCGACCGCTTCTTCGGCGAGCACGAGGCGCACGCGATCCTCGCCGGCCTCGGCTTTCAGCCACGCGACGCCACGCGCGACCTCGGCGAGTTCTCGGGCGGATGGAAGATGCGCGGCGTGCTCTCGGGGCTGCTGTTCCAGCGCCCGGACGTCCTGCTGCTCGACGAACCGACCAACCACCTCGATCTGCCGTCCGTCGCGTGGTTCGGCGACTTCCTCAAGAAGTGGAATCGCTGCTTCCTGCTGATCAGCCACGATCGCGAGTTCCTCAATGACCAGATCTCGCGCGTCGTCAGCCTCGAGCTCGAGGGCGTGCGGACCTACGTCGGCAACTACGACAAGTACGTCGAGCAGCGCTCCGAAGAAGAGACGATCCTCGCCGGCCGCGCGAAGAACATCGCCCGCGAGCGGGAGCGTCTGCAGAAGTTCGTCGACCGGTTCCGCGCCCAGGCGAACAAGGCGAAGGCCGTGCAGTCGCGTATCAAGTCGCTCGACCGCATGGAAACCGTCGAGACGCTCGACCGCCGCTCGACGCTGCGGTTCTCGTTCCCGGCGACGTCACGCACGATCGCCGACGTCATTCGCGTCGAGGGGCTCAAGAAGGCCTACCCGAAACATGCGGTGTTCGAGAAGCCCGTCGAGCTCACCGTCCGTCGCGGCGAGAAGATCGGCATCATCGGCGTCAACGGCGCCGGCAAGACCACGCTGCTGCGCATGATGGCAGGCGAGATCCCGCACGATGCGGGCACGATCAAGATCGGCTCTGGCGTCCAGGTCGGCTACTACGCGCAGCACCACGCCGATACGCTCGACATGGACGCCACGATCTACGAGATCGTGCAGCGCGCATCGCCCGAGTCCTCACCGAATCGCGTCCGATCGATCTGCGGCGCCTTCATGTTCTCGGGCGACGACATCGACAAGCCGGCGAAGGTCCTCTCCGGTGGTGAGCGCGCGCGCGTCGCGCTGGCCAAGCTGTGCGTCGCGCCCGGCAACTTGCTGCTGATGGACGAGCCAACCAACCACCTCGATCTGGCCTCGTCCGAGAGCCTCGCAAGCTCGCTCGCGACGTTTGACGGGACGCTCGTGTTCGTCAGCCACAACCGGTCACTGATCCGCAAGCTCGCGACCCGGATCTGGAACGTCGAGGACGGGAGGGTCGAGACCTACCCTGGGACCCTGGACGAGTACATGTACTCGCAGGCCCAGCGCCGCCAGGCCCTCGTCCAGACCGAGAAAGATGTGGGCAAGCCCACGTCGGGTGCCAAAGCCCTCGCGTCGGGTGCGAAAGCCCCTGCGACGGGTGGGAATGCCCCTGCGCGCCCGGCCGAGGCGCCCCGCCCTGTGGTCCGCCCCGAGGATGACAAAGCCCGCAAGCGACGCGAGGCCGAGACCCGTCAGAAACGCACGCAGGCGCTGGGGCCACTCGAAAAGCAGGTGGCGCAGCTCGAGGAGCGAATCAGCGTCTGCGAGGCCGAGCAAAAGGTCCGGTCGGCCGAGCTGGCAGATCCCACCGTCTACGACGATGCGGCCCGTCGCAACAAGCTGTTGGCTGACTACCAGACCGGCCAGGACAAGCTCGAAGAGCTGACCGCCCGGTGGGAAGACACGATGGCACGGCTCGAATCCGCGAAGCTCGACCTGGAAAAGCAGAGCAACTAGTTCGATACTTCGTGGGTGCAGC
>JAYVWH010000796.1:0-5639 GCA_043786265.1 Kofleriaceae bacterium
GTACATCACTGACATTCAGGGCTGTGCGTGATTTCTTGCTCATTTGTACGGTGTAACAATGACAAACGCAGCGCCTCGCCGGGGGATTGTCCGGAAGCGACTCACTTCTTGGCGGCGTACTCCTTCGCGAACGCCCTCATCGCGTCCTGGACCTTGCCATACTTCTTGCCGTTCCGCGCGTACCACGCCTTGTACGCCAGGTTGTACTTGCTGGGCTTGCGATGCACCTTCTTCTTCTCGAGCTTCTGCTTGAGCGACTCGAGCGTGACCGGGCCTTCCTTGGCCTGACGAGCCTTCGCTTCCTCGGCTGCCTTCGCCTTGCGCGTTTCCGCTTGCTGGCGGAGCTGCAGGAGCCGCTGATCGTTCTTCTGCTTGACCTGCGCGGACAGTGCCTTCGCGTCGACGGCAACCGCCTGCGACTTCGCGAGCACCTGATGCTGGACCTGCGATTTCGCGGTGTCGCGATCCTTCTTGGCTTGCGCGATGTAGCCGTTGATCGCCTGCTGATTCTTCGACGTCAGGTTCTCGGGAACCTGCGGCGCCGCCGGCGGCTTTGCGTGACCACCGGGGTGCGCGGCCTTCGAAGCCTTCGGGTGCGGCGCACCCTTGTTCTTCATCGGGCTGTACGGAACCTTGTTGCCCTCGGCGTCCTCGATCTCGCCGCCCTGATCCTCGTCGGTGAGGAGGCCGTGGTGCTCGAGCTCGTGGTGGCCCTTCACGTCGCCAGGGACCTGTGACCCATCGCCGCTCTGGTCGATCTCGAGCGGGCTTCCCGGCTTGTGGAGCTCGCCGTGCGGATCCTTGACGTCCTTGCCGTGCTTGCCGTCGAGGTCGGTCTTGGCGTGCTTGTCGTGCAGCGCGTCGTGAGCGAGGTCGTGGCCCGCGTGGACGTCGGGCAGCTTGCCCTTGGCCATCTTCTCGTCGAGCTTCTTCTTGCTGTCGGAGAAGAAGCCGCTCGTCGCGGTGTCGGCGTCGTGCAGCTCTTTCTTCGCGAGCTTGGCGATCGCGCCGATCTTGCCGGGCAGGCGCTTCGAGTCCTGATTCTCGTCTTCGTCTTGCTCGTGCGCCGCGTCGGCCTTCTTCGCGTCCTTGTCGTTAGCCGAGCCGGTCTTCTCGTCGGCCTTGTCGTGGAGCTTGTCCTCGGCATTGCCCAGCGCGAGCTCGGTCAGCCGCTCGCCGCCCTTCTTTGCCCTCTTCGCAGCAGTCGGGTTTCGACGCGCTACACCCCCGTCATCCTGCGCGTCCTCGTGCGCGACGACCATCTGCTGCCAGACCTGGTTGTCGCTGACGGGCGTCATCGGTGACACGCCGCCGTCGAGGACTTGCTTCGCGAGCTTCTCGCGCTCCGACATCGCCTCGCCGCCGCCGAGGAGATCCTTCTTCTCCTTCTCGACGTGAACATGCTTGCCGAACACATCGGCGGCCGCGCCGGCCTTGCCATCGACCTGAACCTTGTCGGCCAGCAGATCGGGGCTCGACAGCTCGCCGTTGACCTCGCCCTTGCCGATCTTCGCGTTCCCGCCGACCTTGGCGGAGAGGTGCTTGTCCGCAAGCTCCGCGTCGGCGCTGACCTTGTCGGATTTGAAGTGCGCACCGAGCTTGCCGGTGACGTGCTTGTCCTTCGCGAGCACATCCGGGCTCGCTGCCGACCCGTCGACCTCGACGTTGGCGGTCTTGACGTGCACGTCGGCGTTGGCCGAGACGTGCTTGTCCTTCGCGAGCAGATCAGGGCTCGCGACTTCGGCGTTTGCGTTGACCTTGTCGGACTTGAAGTGCGCGCCGAGCTTGCCGTCGACGTGCTTCTTCTTCGCGAGTAGATCGTCGGTGTGAACCTCTCCGTCGACGGAGACGTTATTGCCAAGCTCGCCGTGAACGGTGCCCTTCGCCTCTACGACGGGCTGCTTCTGGAGAACGTTGTCGGTATCCGCTTCGGCATGGACGTCGGTGCCGAGCACCTGACCGTCGACGGTCGCATTGATGCCGAACTGCGGCTTCTTGCCTTGCGGGAGCTTGGGCTTGCCCTCGAGGTGAACGTCGAAGCCACCGACGTTGACGTCGAGCTTGGGCTTGGCCTTCTCGACGAGCTTGCGACCGAGCTTGCCGAGTAGCTTCTTGGCACCGTTGCCGCGGTCGTTCTGCTGCTCGCCCTGCGGCTGCTCGCCTTGCTGCTCCTCGTCGGTCTCCTGCTCTGTCTGTTGCGTCTGCTGGGGCGCGCTCTGCTTTTGCTCCGGCCGGAGGACCTGCTGTCCTGCGCCGATGATCGGCGCGAGCGGATTGGCGCCGCCGACGATGGCGCGGGCTGCGCTATCGATCGAGTTTCCAGTCAGAGCAACGGTCGCCAACCGTTCGGCTGCGCTTTCGTCTTGCTGCTCGGCTAGTTCTTGGTCGCGCTTCTTGTTCTTCCCCTTGCCGAAAAGCTTTGCCAGCTCGGCCTCAGGACGAATGTCGCGCGCTTGATCGTTGCGATGCAGCTTGTCGAGAAAGCTCACCTGTTGGACCCCTAGTCTTCAGTTATACGTACTTGCGAGGGCCTGCCCCCCTCCAGATCGGCAGCTTTTTCGCCGGTTCCAGTGGTGACCCAACATCCCACCGCCTAACAGGAATCTTCCGATTCCCAGGAGGTTGACCGGAGTGGGCGGGAGCGCGGATCCTCCCGGCGATGGGTGGGACCTATTTCAACCTGCAGCTCGCCCGGGTGCGGCTGTGCACGCGCCTGGCGGTCGTCCGAGGGGGGATGGCAGTCAGCCCCGAGCTTCTCGACGCAACGCGTAGCGAGCTGACGGATGTGGAGACGCTGTTATCCCACATGCGGTTCGAACCGAACCGACGGGATGGCCAGATCGCGGCCTCGATGAATCTGACGGACGACCAGCTGGATTTCGTATGGGGCGTGGTCGCCCGCGCTGTCGATCCCCTCCTCCTCCCCATGCTCCAGCCGATCTGCGGCACGGATGCGCGGCGCGGCCTGTCCATCGCGCACTACGCGACCATCATGGGCCTCGACGCCGAGCGCGCAGGCGAGCTTGCAGATCTCGTGATCCCGAGCCACCCGATGCGGCGGCACAGGTTTCTGATCGCGCCCGAGGACGCGTCGATCGACGTATGCACGCCACTGACGATCCCGTCGCGCGTGTGGTCGTACTTGCGGGGCGACGACGAGCCGGAAGAGGCGATCGCGAGCTCCGGTGGGCGGGTCATCGTTCCGCACGACACCACACTCGATGCGTTGCAACAGAGTGCCCTGCAGCGCGTGCTCGGCGGCCTGAACACGATGGACCGCGCCGTCGTCGTGCTCGAGGGACCCGTCGGTGCCGGACGCCGAACGGCAATTGCACTCGCCGCGGCACAGACCGAGCGCGCGGTGATCGCAATCGATGTCACGCGACTCGCACCGGGTATGCTCGAATCCGCGCTCGCATCGCTGATGCGCGAGTGCCTGCTCGCCGACGCGATCCCCGTGATCGCCGAGATCGACGAGCTCACCGCGAAAGAAGGTGAGGTCAACACGGATCTCCGGACGCTTGCCCGCGCGATCGAGACCGCGCCGGGACCGATCGCGGTGACGTCGCGAATGCCCGGCATCGACCTCGGCGTCAGCGATCGCCGCCTCGTGCGCGTGCGCTGGCCGGTGCCGAACACGCCATCGCGCCGCGAGCTGTGGCAGCGTGCGCTCGGCGATGACGCCGCGTCGCTCGGAGAGGCCGAGCTCGATCAGATGGCGCTGCGCTACCGCCTCGGACCCGGTGGCATCGCGGGTGGTGCCGCGGCGGCACGCAGCCTTCGCGAGGCCCGCGATCCCGCGTCATCGTTGACGAGCCACGATCTGCAGGACGGCATTCGCAACAACATCGCCGAGCGCCTCGGTGAGCTGGCGACGCGCGTCGAGGTCGGGTCCAAGTGGGAGGACCTCGTCCTGCCGCCCGAAACCCTCGACGACGTCAAGGCGCTGATCGCGCGCGTGAAGTTCGCGCACCACGTCTACGAGAAGTGGGGCTTCAAGCAGAAGATGCCGCGCGGCATCGGCGTCGCGTCGCTGTTCTCGGGACCGCCGGGCACCGGCAAGACGATGGTCGCGGGCCTGCTCGCCGCCGAGCTCGATCTCGAGCTGTACCAGATCGATCTCTCGAAGGTCGTCAGCAAGTGGGTCGGCGAGACCGAGAAGCAGCTCGCGAAGATCTTCGATGCTGCCGATGCCGGCCACGCGCTCCTGCTGTTCGACGAGGCAGACTCGCTGTTCGCCAAGCGCACCGAGGTCAAGTCCGCGGTCGACCGCTACGCGAACCTCGAGGTGAACTTCCTGCTCCAGCGCATCGAGAGCTTCGGCGGTGTCGTGATCATGACAACGAACCTCGACACCAGCATCGACCCCGCCCTCAAGCGCCGCCTCGCGTCGCACATCGTGTTCCAGGCACCGGAGCATGCCGAGAGCATGAAGCTGTGGGAGCGCATGCTGATGGTCGGCGTCCAGGCACCGATCATCAAGCCGCTGCACTTCGACAAGCTGGCGCGTACCTACGAGGCAATGACGGGCGCCAACATCCGCAACGCCGTCCTGTCGGCTGCCTTTACCGCTGCTTCCGAGGGTAGCGCGATCTCGCAATCGCACCTCGAACGCGCAGCACGTGGCGAGTACCGCGCCATGGGCCGAGTGTTGCGGTAAACAGCGGGCCTAGTGTCGACCCGCAGCTCGCTCGGCTACCTGCGCCCGTACAAGCGGACGCTGACCGCGGGCGTCCTGATGCTGCTCGCAACCAACGTCTTCTATCTCGGCGTCGCCGAGTTCTTGAAGCGCGCGATCGACGAGCTCAGCAACGGAAACTTCGGTGCGATTCCGAGCGCGGTCGTGCTGCTGACCTGCTTCGCACTCGCGACGGGCGTCACCCGAATCTTCTCGCGCGTGTGGATCTTCAACGCCGCGCGCGCAGCGGAGTACGACGTCCGCTCCGAGCTGTTCGCGCACATGATGACGCTGTCACCGGGGTACTACCGCGACCACCCGACCGGCGACGTGATGTCACGCCTGACGAACGACGTGCAGACCGTGCGCGCGATGTGGGGCGCGGGTCTCGTGCACCTCGCAAACTCGGTGACGTCATTCGCGACCGTCCTGACGTACATGATCGTGCGGCTCGACTGGAAGGTCGCGCTGGTCGCGATCCTGCCCTACCCGCTGATCTTCTTCGTCGGCCAGGCGCTGTCGCGGCGCATCTTCCAGTCGCAGCGTGCGGTCCAGGCCGAGCTCGGCGGGCTGTCGTCGAAGATCCAGGAGGACCTCGCGGCGATCCAGGTGATCAAGACCTACGGGCTCGAAGAAGTCCGCCGGACCGGGTTCCTCGCGATCAGCCGCCGCCTGCTCGACAAGAACATGGATGCGGCGAAGGTCCGCATGCAGCTCGGGCCGATCCTCAACACGCTCGCACCGCTCGCGGTCGCACTGCTGATCCTCGTCGGTGGTCGCGCGGTGATCCACGGCGAAATGTCGCGCGGCGCGTACGTCGCGTTCAACGCGCTACTCGCGCGCCTCGTGTGGCCGACCTTGACGCTCGGCTTCATGCTCGCGCTCGTTCAGCGCGGGCGGGCATCGTGGACCCGCCTGCTCGAGCTGCAGAACACGCAGACCGATATTCCGGACGGCAAGG
>JAYVWH010000797.1:0-2899 GCA_043786265.1 Kofleriaceae bacterium
CTGGTGGATGTATCGCAAGCTGTCAGGCGGGCGCATGTTGCTCGTGCTCGGTGATGCGACGGGGCACGGCATTCACTCCGCGATGATCGCGTCGACGGCTCGCGGCGCAGTCGAGGCGCTCGCCGCCGTCGACGAGCGCTTGCTGACGCCCGAACAGGTACTGCGCGCGATCGATCAGGCGATCCGCATGGTCGGCGACCACAACGTGTTGATGACCGCATTCGCCGCGGTGTTCGATTCGACGAACGGTGCGCTTCACTATGCAAACGCGGGCCAGAACTTCCCGTATGTGATGAAGCTCGGCCAGACCCGTGTGCTCGAGTCCGCGAGCATCATCGCTGCGAGCGGCAATCCGCTCGGTGATCGCAACATCGCTGTCGAGATCCGGCGTGGCGCACTGCAGCTGAGCCCTGGCGATCTGTTCGTGTGCTTCACCGACGGTGTCGTCGAGCGCGCGAACCCGGCTGGAAAGCTGTTCGGTGACCGCCGCCTGCGCGGTGCACTCACCGGGCAGTCGCTGCCAGACTCCGCGTCGCTGGTCCAGCTGCGCGATCGCGTACTGAGTGAGCTCGAGCGCCACGCCGAGGGCAAGGTCGCCGACGACGACGTCACGCTCGTGATGTGCCAGTACGATCCGCCGGTGGCGTTGATGGGGCGGGGAGCAGCATGACGAGAGTCGATTCGAAGCTCGCGGTCGTGATCGCCCTCGTCTGCGCGGCGGCGAGCGTTGCATCGGCGCAGCGTCCAAATCAGGGCGAGGACGAGAGCGCGGCGTTCGTTTCTGAGGGTCGCGCCGCGCTGCGCAAGGGCAACCTCGACGAGGCGGCGAAGCTGCTCGACCAAGCGCTCGCGCTCAACCCGCGCCGCGTCGAAGCCTACGTGTTGCGATCGGCCGTGTACGCCGCGCGCAAGCAGCACAAGGAAGGCATCGCGTTGATGCGGCGCGCGCAGACGCTCGCGCCGGGCGATCCCGAGGTCCTGACCGCGCTCGGCACGCACCTCCTGCTGTCGGGTGACGCGACGACCGGTGTGCCGCTGCTCCAGCAGGTCGTCGCGAAGGAGCCCTCGCGCTACGACGCGCAGCTGCTCCTCGGTCATCACTGGCACGACACCTCGAAGTGGGCCGAGTCGATCGCCGCCCTCGAGGCGTACTTCGCGTCGCGGCCCGCGGTGCTGGCCGCCGAGGATGCGCGCTATCGCATCGAGCTCGGTGACTCGTACCTGCGGTTCCGCAAACCCGACAAGGCGCTCGCGCTGTTCGAACAGTCGATGCGCGAGACCAAGGCCAAGGCCAAGGGCAAGGGCAAGGGCTCGACCGACCTCCGGGCGCGCATGGGCGTGGCCTGGGCGACCGCCGCGATCGATTGCAAGAAGGCGCGACCGCTGTTGCAAGAGCTCGAACCGATCGCCGTGCAGCATCCAGAGATCTGGCTGGTCGACGGACAGTGCGCGCTCGCGCTCGGCGACTCCGCCGGTGCGCTCGCGCTGGGCCGGCGCTACCTCGAGAAAGCGCCGAGCGAAAACGCTGCGGGGCACGCGCTCGTCGGTGAGGCCTATGCGTCACGCGGTTTGCTCGTCGATGCGAAGAAAGAGCTCGAGACCGCGCGGACGTTGGAGCCGCAGCGACGGCGCTGGACCGTGCGGCTCGCCTCGGTGCTCCGCCGCGCCGGCCAGAACGCCGAGGCGCTCGCCACGCTCGAACAGCTCGGTCCGCCGTCGCCACCCGCGAGCGACGCGGACTGGTGGGTCGAGGCCGGCGAGGCCGAGCTCGCGCAAGGGCAGGCGGCGAAGGTCGTGGCGCGGCTGTCGCCCGTCGTCGCGTCACTCGTCAATCACGCGCCGGTGCGCACGGTGCTCGGTGCCGCGCAGCTCGCGGCGGGCCAGGCCGAGGCGGCGGTCGACACGCTTGCGGAGGCCGAGGCGATCCAGAGCAACGCCCGCTCGCGCAAGCTGCTGTCCGACGCGCTCACGACCGTCGCTGTTACCAAGCTCGCTGCTAACGATGCTGCGAGCGCAGAACCACTGCTCGTGCGCGCCGAGACGCTCGATCCAAACGCCGTCGTGTGGCGAAACCTCGGCATCGCGCGGCTCGTGCTCGACAAGCCCGCCGACGCGGTGTTCGCACTCGATCGCGCAGCGAAGGCGGACCCGTCCGCGGTCAATCTGATGCTGGCCGCACGCGGCCACGTGCTCAATGCCGATCTCGTGGGCGCACGCAGCCTCTACGATCGCGCGCTTTCTACCGACAAAGACAACGTCGAGATCGCGATCGACTGGGCAGCGACCGAAGTCGCCGGTGGCGATCCCGCGCTCGCGGTCGTCGCACTCGAGAAGACCGCGACCGCCGCGCGCACGGGGCCGTTGGCGGCACGCCACAAGGCGGCGCTCGCGACGGCGCGTCATGCGGCGGGTCTCGCGCAGCTGCGCGCGGGCAACGGCGCCAAGGCCGTCGAGCTGTTGCGCGCCGCCGCGGTGCCGGGGGAATCGACGCTGGCGCGCAAGTGCGACCTCGCGATCGCCGCTGTTGTCGCCGGTGACGTGCCCGCTGCGCTGACCGCGCTCAAAGCGGTTCAGGGCCAGGCCTGTCCGTTCCCACCGCCCGCCGATACGCAGGCCGCCACGATCCTGATCGCGTTCTCCGAGGGACTGTCGGCCAAGCGCGCGGGCAAATCGCTCGATCGGCTGACCGCACTCGCCGGCAAGTCCACCGGCGTCGCGGCAGCGATGCTCGGGACCGCGATTCGCGTCGTCGCACTCAACGCGGCTCAGGATGCCTACCGCTCGGGACAGCTCCCGCAGGCGCGCAAGTACCTCGCGACGGCGAAGGCCGCGAATGCGCGCGTTGGCGCGGATGAGGTCGCGCATAACCTCGCGGTCCTCGATCTCGCGGACGGCAAGG
>JAYVWH010000798.1:0-6971 GCA_043786265.1 Kofleriaceae bacterium
CCTGCAGTTCTGTGATCAGCGCCTGGGGCGGACTGCCTCCGAGGGTGTGGGCGTACACGAGGTTCACCGCCCGCTGCTTGACGAGGATCGGCACCACCAGGACTTCGACCGGCGCCGGGTTCGCCCCGAGCGCGACCCACAGCATCGACTCGACCGGCTTGGCTGCCGAGGGCGGCGGGCCCAGGAACACCTGTCCCCCGTCGTATGCCGACTGCAACGCCGAGGCGCCACCGAGCGGGAGCGACAGCTCCTCGATCGGCCGCGCCAGCTTGTTCGGCGGCGCGACGTAGCCCCGCCAGCCCAGGGCGTTGCCGTCGCGTACGAGCAGCACGACGAGCGCATCACTGCGGCCGCGCCCGTAGTCGACGAACGCGTCCGCGATCGCCTCGCGATTGGTCGCGGTGTCGATCCGTTCGCAGGCCGCCCCGTAGGACAGCGCAGTCGGCACGGAATGCGTGAGCGGCGCGTGCGACGCACGACGGCGACGCGGCTCGAGCGTCAGGGTCGGCGGCATCGTGAGGCCACCGGCCGGCTGGGTCCTGCGCCGATCGTCGCCGAGCAGCTCGCCCGGATCGGTACCGGCACGTGCGGTGCGAATGAAGCGAGCGCGCCGCGGCGTGCCGAAGTGACGCTCGAGATAATAGAGCGCACGCAGCTCGGGCACGACGTAGGGCGTGACATGCGCACCGAGGCGGGCCGTCAGCGAGGCCAGCGCCTGCTGGTCGGTGGGCTCGACGAGCGCGACCGCGACCGCGTCCGTGCCCTCGCCGAGATAACCAAGCGGGACCGCGCGGAGGCGATGCGCCTCGTCGGAGCCGAGCTTGTCGAGCAGCGTCTTGTCTGCGTCGTCGAGCAGCGTCGGTGTGGCGATCGGGTAGCCGTTGAGCTCGGCGAGGTATGTCGAGAGCATCTCGAGGTCGATGAAACCGAGCTCGACGAGGTTGGTGCCAAGCCGGCCGCCGTAGAGCACCTGGTTGCGTAGCGCAGCCTCGAGCTGTGAGAGCCCGATCGCCGCGTTACGAAGCAGCAGCGTGCCCAGCTTCATCGCGATCCAGCATAACGCGTCGGATCGGCGACACTTGCTTCCACAAACCCTTTCTTGCGGAGCTGACACGCGTCGCAGCGGCCACACGCCGCTCCGTCAACGGGGTCGTAGCAACTATGCGTGATCGCGTAGTCGACGCCGAGCGACGCACCGAGCTCGATGATCTGCGCCTTGGTGAGCTCGATCAGCGGTGCGTGCACGGTGAAGCCGCCGCTGCGGGTCGCGACGGCCGCGAGCGCCTCGAACGCGCGGATGAACTCCGGCCGACAGTCAGGATAGCCGCTCGCATCGAGGACATTCACGCCGACGAACAGGTCACGCGCACCGAGCGACTCGGCCCATGCAAGCGCGAGTGCGAGTAGCACGGTGTTGCGCGCCGGGACATACGTCGACGGCACATCGCCCGGCGCACCGATCTCGGCGAGCGAGCGATCCTTGGGCACGCTGACGCCCGGCGTGGTCAGCGCCGACGCCGCGAGCGATGCGAGATCGATCTCGATCACGCGATGCTCCGCGACACCCGCACGCGCCGCGACCGCACGCGCCGCATCGAGCTCGACCTGGTGGAGCTGGCCGTACTTCACGGTGAGTGCGTAGCAGTCGAAGCCCTTCGACTTCGCGACCGCGAGCGCAGTGGTCGAATCGAGACCACCTGACAACAGGACAACAGCTTTCACGGCCACGCGGTGATGCTACGACAGTCCTGTACAGTTCAGCGGTGGAGCGCGACCGGATCTGGACCGCGGCGATCGCCATCGCGCTGGTGATCCTCGTCGCGTGGTCGGCGTGGTTGCACTGGCAGACGCTCGACGTCGCACCGTTCCCGATCGGCGTCGATGGCTACTTCTATCCGGTACAGGTGCGCTCGCTGCTCGACCACGGCGCGCTGCAGTTCCCCGCGTCGCCACTGACGTTCTGGTGGATGGCGCCATTCGCAGCGGCGACCGATCCGATCACGGGCGCGAAGCTCGGCGCTGCACTCGGCTGTGCGCTCGTCGCCCTGCCCGCCTACGCCATCGCCGCGCATCTCACGAAGGAACGGGGCGCAGGCCTCGTCGCGGCAGCGATCGCATCGACCGCTTCGACGTCGGCGTACCTCGCATGCGAGTTCGTCAAGCAAGGTATCGGCCTCACCGTCGCGCTCACGGCGATCTGGCTCGTGCTGCGCGCGCTCGCAACTCCATCACGCGCGCGCATCCTCGGTGCGGTCGCAGCGATCGTCGCGACCTATCTCACGCACAAGCTCGCGACGGCGATGGTTCTTGCGCTCGCGATGCCCGCGGTGGTCGAGGAGCTGCGTGCGCGTGGCGAGCTGCGCGGCCGGCGATTGCTCTACTTGATTGGCGGCGTCGTCGCCCTCGCACTGGTGGGGGTCATCCTCGGGCTCGTGGCGCCGCACCGGTTTCTGTCGGCGAGCGACATCGCGCTCGTGTCGACGCTGTTCGGCGACACCGCTTACTGGGACGCCCCCGCGCTCGTCACGCCGAAGCTGACCCTCGCGTTCGATCACGAGGCTGCGATCGCGGGCGGCATCGCGATCATCGCCGCGCTTCTGCTCGCGCTACGCGTTGGAGAACAGCCGCGTGGTGGCGCGAAGGCGATCGCCTGGGGCTTCGTCGTCCTCGGCGTGCTGATCGCACTGCCGTGGCTCGACGTACAAGATCCGCAGGGCCTCGGATTCCGCCTGCGCGTCACCGCGTTCGTGCCGCTCGCGATCACAGCTGCCCTCGTCGCAGCGACCGCCGCACGGCTGCTCGATGGATGGCAGCGCCACGCCGCCCTCTTCGTCCTCGCCGTGATCGTCGCGCGCGCTCCGCACACGCGCACCGAAGGACGCATCGTGCCGCACCCGGCGATGGTCGCGGCGGTGATGGCGGCGGCGACGAAGATTCCCGCGAACACGACCGTGATCGTCCCCGAGCGCCACATCATGTTCATGACCGCCTGGTACACGCGCGCGCCCGTCAGCCTCCGCGCGGCGGAAATCCCGTACGGCCGTCGCGTACGTCTGCTTCCGCTGTCCTTCATCGGGATGGGCTCTCCGCTCGATCAGGCACTCGACGCCGCGCGCGCCGACGCTCACGTCGCCGATCCACCGCTCGGTCTACATCCACGTCATCGCAATGGACTCGTGCTCGTCACCGAGTCAACGTGGGACTGGTTGATCGCATGGCTGCCCGCTGAGGTTCGCAACTACTGGGCTCGATGGAGGACGATCTGATGCTCGACCCGCGCGCGAAGATTCTTGTCGACCTGCCCGCCGGTGCTCCACTCACGATTCACGACGTACTCGTGCATCAGCAGGCCGCGCTCGTCGCACTCGGTGTCACCGTCGAGGCGGCCCAGACCTACCTCGCACGCGAGCACTACTTCCGGACCTGGGAGCGTGCGCAGGCGTGCGGTGCCAGCGTCGTCGATCGACGCTTCGAGGCCGCTGCCGATGCGCTCGTCGCTGGAGATCTCGCCACGCTGCAGCGCCTCCTCGCCGAGGATCCGGCACTGGCACGTGCACGCTCGCCGTACGGCCACCGCCAGACGCTGCTCCAGCAGATCGCCGGCAGTAACGGCATCGAGATGGCGCGACAATGGCAGACACCCTCGAATGCCGTCGAGCTCGTGCAGACGCTGCTCGCCGCCGGCGCCGAGCCCGATGCGGGCTGTGACAGCTACTCGCCGACCGACACCGCGATGACGCTGCTGTGCTCGTCGTGTCATCCCGCCGATGCCGGCCTGCAAGACGCGCTCGTCGACGCACTGATCGCCGGCGGTGCTCACCCCGACGGTCCGACGCACAACAGCGATCCGCTGTGGACCGCGATCACGTGGGGCTACCAGCGCGCCGTCGAAGCGCTCGTGCGCGGTGGTGCCCGCGTCGACAACCTCGTGCTCGCCGCGGCCGCCGGTGATCTCGAGCGCGTGCGTCACTTCCTCGCCGCCCCTCGCACATCAGTCCCGATGGGCGCCTTGCCGCACGTGCTCGTGGCCGAGCACCTCGTCGAGTACGCGCTGATCTATGCCGCGAGCCTCGAGCGGCGCGACGTTGTCATCGAGCTGCTTGGTCTGTCACCGAACCTGCGTATCATCGAGCCGCTGTTCAATGCGACGGCGCTCGGTGCAGCGAGCTATCCGCACCCATCTGCGGGCCGCCCCGAGGGCAATCCCGCGATCATCGCGCTGCTGTCGGCACACTGATTCGCAAGAGCGGCGCGACCGGTCATCGAAGAACCCTGCTCGGCCGCGGGACGCGAGACACGATCAGCGCAGTCTTGGACGCTTCGTTTCAGTCCTCGGACTTGGACTTCGCCATCGCGACCGGCAGCGGATCGGGCTCGGCCTTCGCGGAGTGGTCGGCGGGCGCGTTCGGGCCCTTCGCCATCATCCGCTTGATGCGCGGCGCCACCGCGAACAGCGCGGCCGCGATGATGAGCGCCGAGACAATCAGCGTCTTGAACAGGAAGCCGTAGCCGTGCGCTTCCGACAGGCTGGCGGCGCGGCCGGCGATGTAGTTACCGATGGCGGCGGCGAGGAACCACGTGCCCATCACCATGCCGGCGAGGCGGACGGGCGCGAGCTTGGACATCGACGACAGACCCACCGGCGAGATGAACAGCTCGGCGATCGTCGACATGAAGTAGAGGCCGACGAGGTATCCCGGATTGACGAGGTTGCAGCTGATCGTTGCCCCGGTCACGTCCTTCGCGTTGCACGCGGCCGACTCGGCAACGCCGAGTGAGGGCAGCATGACGACGAACGACAGGGCGACGAACACCATGCCGATCGCAAACTTCATGACCGGCGACGGCTCCTTGCCCGCCTTCGCGAGCTTGAGCCACATGAACGCGAACGGCGACGCGAGGATGACGATGAAGATCGCGTTCGGGAACTGATAGAACGAGGCCGGCAGGTAGACGCCGAACCACTCGCGGTGGACGATGTTCTCCGCATAGAACGACAGCGTGGTGCTCGCCTGCTCGAACACGGCGAAGAAGGCGATGCCACCGAGGAACAGCGGGATCATCGCGGTGATGCGCTTGCGCTCGTCCTCGTCCCGCGCGTTCTTGTAGAAGCCCATGAACACGACGACGGCTGCGACCGCGAGGCCGACGCCGAACACGTCGCCGAGCGTGTCGCCCGAGATCTTGTAGACGAACGTGTGAACCAGGAGACCGCCGCCGATCACGACGACGATCGCCGCGGCGAGCACGCGGAGACGGTTGACGTCCGCATCCGCCTTCTTCTTGTCAGTCGGGATCGTCGGATGCAGGCCTGCTTCGCCGAGGTTCTTCGAGCCGACCAGGTACTGGACCAGGCCGAGCACCATGCCGACGGCGGGGACCGCGAACGCGATCTTCCAGCACATGTTCGGGTCGATGCCGTGACCGGCGAGCGTCGCGCGGAAGCTCGGGCTCTGCGCGATCAGCATGCCGATGAACGGTGCGATGCCGGCGCCGATGTTGATGCCCATGTAGTAGATCGTGAAGCCGGCGTCACGGCGGACGTCGTCGGGCTTGTAGAGCTGGCCGACGATCGTGGAGATGTTCGGCTTCAAGAAGCCGGTGCCGATCGCGATCATCGCGAGACCGGGGAAGAACAGCTGGTCGCCGGGAATCGCGAGCATCGCATTGCCGAGAGCGATGCCGATGCCACCGATGGTGACCGCCTTGCGCTGGCCCATGAATCGGTCTGCGATCCAGCCGCCGGGGAGCGAGAGCAAGTACACCGAGCTCATGTAGAGCGCCATGACGAGGCCGGTCTCGGCCTTCGACATCCCGCGCCCGCCAGCAGCGATCGCAGTCGTCATGTAGATCGCGAGGAACGTGCGCGCGCCGTAGTACGACAGGCGCTCCCACATCTCGGTGAAGAACAGCGTCTTCAAGCCGGCCGGGTGGCCTAAGAACGCCTTGTCACGGTCCTTGGACATCGGCGCGGAACCTATCCCAAAATGCCCCGGGAAAAAGCGCTAAATGCATGCGACTGGGGCCTGTCGCAGCGTCGACCCGCCGCCTCGCCTTCGGTCATTCTCGGTGGGTCGCCTCCGACGTGAGCGAGCTTGCATTCGGCTTGGGTTTGGCAATTATCGCCCCCATATGTCGATGACCAGGGTGCTGGCGGCTGCAGTCGTCAGCCTGTTTGTGGCCTCGTGTAATCCCGCCACGCCAAAGTTTGCGTTCAAGTACGCCGAGCGACGCGGACGCCTCGAGTCGAACGGACTCCGCTTCGTGATCATGCCTGACGAGAGCACGCAGCTCGCGCAGGTCGACATTCGCTACGACGTCGGTGCGCGCGAAGATCCACAGGGTCGCGCCGGTATCGCCCACCTCGTCGAGCACATGATGTTCCAGACGCGGCCGGACGGCCCGAACACGCCGCCGATCTTCCAGACGATCCTGGAAATCGCGACGGACATGAACGCGTACACGAGCTGGGACATGACGCACTACCACATGGCGTCACGCACCGAGAACCTCGACGCGATGCTCAAGATCGAGGCCATGCGCATGTTCTACGCGTGCCAGAACATCCCCCAAGGGGAGTTCGAGCGCGAGCGTGAGGTCGTGCGCAACGAGATCCGCGCGCAGTCGAGCGCCGATGGACAGGTCATCCACTACGTCGAATCGGCGATGTACCCCAAGGGTCACGCGTACGAGCGCATCGTCGGCGGAAACGACGAGCAGATCGCGGGCATTACGCTCGAAGAGACCTGCGAGTTCATGAAGAAGTACTACACGCCCGATCGCGCCGTGTTGCTGATCGCGGGTGGCGTCGACGTCGACAAGACCGTCGAGATGATCCAGAAGTGGTTCGGCAAGATCCCGAAGCGCGTGGCTGCGCCGCGTGTCGCGGTGAAGCCGTTCACCGTCGAGCACACGAAGAAGGAGATCGAGGCGGACGTCGAGCGTCCCTCGGTGTGGATTGGCTTCCCGCT
>JAYVWH010000799.1:0-5846 GCA_043786265.1 Kofleriaceae bacterium
TCCCCGCTGTCGTCGTAACAGCCGACGAACTTCGCGAGGTGATCGATGCCGTGCACCGGATGCACGTGACAGCCAGCGCAATCGGGATTGCTCGCGAGCCCGTCCGGCGTCACGTCGACCGTCGACCCCGCGGGGATCGTGACGGCCGTGAGCGTGATGCCGGCGAACTGGCGTTCGAACCGTCCCGCCCAGTTGCGGCGGAACGAGCCGACCGTGCTCTGCAGCGAGTACTTCGTCGACAGGATTCCGGCGGCGGGGCGGTCCGTGATCTCGGTCTCCACGCCGCTCGCATCTACGGTGTAGGTCGCGGTCAGGATCTCTCGCCAGTCGCGGTCCGCGAGCAGCACGTGCTGCATGATGCGCGCGGGCTCCTCGATGTCGGTCGCGTCCGTCGTCAGTGCGGTCGGCGTGAACTCCTGCCGCATCCAGTCGAACGCGACCTTCTCGAACTCGGGGCTCGCGAGATATTCGTCGGCAAGCGTATCGAGCGTGACGCTGCTGTTCGAGACCCGCGTCATGTTCTCCGCCGTCGGTGCGGCATGTGTCAGGTCGAGCGCCATCTTGCGCAGGCACTGGAGGTCGGACAGCTTCGCCGTCACCGTCTCCTGGTGCTGACCGGGTTGATCGTTGCTACCGCCGGCGCCCATGTCGCTCACGCAACCGGTAAGTGCCGCGGCGAGGGCAAGACTCGTTCGCATGTGGACCTTCACGGCTTGAGCGCCGCGGTGATGGCTTTCGCCGTCGAGTACTTGGTCGGGTCGACCTTGTTCGCCGCGAGGATCGTCGCGACGACGTTCATGAACGACGCTGTCGTGCCCTGATTGAGCGCGCCGGTCGTGAAGTCTGCGGGCATCGCGTTGAGCTTGCTGTCGAGGCCACCGAAGTTGTAGCCGCGCTTGAAGCGTCCGCCGAAGCAGGCGACGTGGGTCGAGTCCCAGTGGAACGTGCCGTTCGTGTTTTCTGCCGTGGGCGACCGTCCCATCTCGGAGGCGATCACGACGTGCGTCGTCTCGAACATGCTCACCGTCGGGTCGATTGGCGACGGCGTGGCCTTGAGCGCCGACAACAGCCGCGCGATCGAATCGAAGTAGCGCGCGCCGGTCGTGCGCTGATACGTCGTCGGGCTACCGCCGCCGTGGTTGTCGTACGAGTACAGGTCCGGCGCGACCATCGAGATCACGTGGCTCGCTTGATAGCGCGCGAGCTGGAAGGCGAGGGCGGTCATCGGGGCGAGCTGCGGCGTCGCCTGGTAGCCGGTGCGTGCGAGGCCAGCGTCGTCGAGGTTGAACAGCGTCTTCGTCGCGGTGTCGGGCGGCCACAGCGCCTTCACGGTGCGGCCGAGCAGGTCGTTCGCCTGTGCGTTGGCCTGGCTGAACTGCGCGACCGTGTTCGGCTGCAACGTCTCGTCGTAGAGGCGCTCGTCGCTCTTGCCGATCGCCTGGTAGACCGATTTCTGCTCGGCGGACGGCGGCAGGCCTTGGCTCGTGTCGAGGCTCGACGCGAACGCCTTGATGTCGAGCACGCGCTGCGCCGCGCCGAGTGGGTTGGGGCTCTTGTTGTTGTACTTGACGTAGTCGGTGTCGCGATCCGATGCGCTGTATTCGCGCTTCCAGTACGTCGTGATGTTGGGCGCTGCAGCGGGGGCCTTGTCGAGCAGCGCCGAGGCGAGGACGTTCGTCCACGGCGGTCGCGCGAGTGCATCACTGGAGCGGCCGTACCAGAGCTCGACCAGACCGGTGTGGTGGTCGACGCTCGGGCTCATCTTCGTGTTGAGGATCACCGCGTCGGCCATGTGCGGAGTCATGGTCGACATCGTCGGCTGGTACCACTTCACGCCCGCGGCGGTTTGCTTGATGCCGTCGGCGGTCACACCGCGGCTCGGCATGCCGGTGCGCGCGCCGAAGTGGTAGCAGGGGTCCCAGCCTCCGCGGAGCTGGATGAAGATCGTCGGGAACACTGCATCCGCGGGCACCGCTGCGGCCGCAGGGCGCGCAAAGCGGGGCAGGCAGAACAGGCCATATGCGGCACCGGCGGCGCGCAGGAAGTTGCGCCGGGACATGCCAGAAGGACCACGCTTGTCGGACATCGCGTGCGCCTCGAGTGCAAGCGTCAGGCCTCGGCGCAACATCGCGAGACCGCGTGGAGAATCGGAAGATCATGGCGTGTTTTTGACGCAGCTCGACTAGCCATGGGACTCGATCCTCGGATCGCACACGGCAGGTTGCACCTCGATGGTTGCACTCGTATCGGTCGTGCGATGGTCGGCGCCTAGCGTGACGACGTAGCCCGCTTGCGACGTTTCGCAGCGGGCACACCTGCGTAGTGCGCGAGCGTGCGCTCGACGGTGAGCTCGAACGCGCGGATCGACTGATCGAGTGCCTTGCGCGGTGTGTCCTCGATGCGCGTGTGCGAGACGCCCGGGCTGCTCTGCGCGAACACCATCGCCGTCGGGACGACCTCGGCCATCTCGGCCGCATCGTGTAGCGGGCCCGACGGAATCTCGGGTGCACTACCGGTGACTTCTTTCACGGCCGCGCGCACGAAGCCCATCAGCGTCTCGTCGAACAGCTTCGGCGTGATGTGCAGAAGCGGGCTCCAGTCGACCTCGACGAGGTGCTTCTTCGCAGCAGTAGCAGCAGCGCGCTTGGCATCGGCGAGCATCTTCGCGAGCACACGCGCGTCGAGTGCGCGCAGGTCGATCGAGATCTCCGTCAAGCCCGGGACCGCGGTGACAAAATTCGGCTCGACCTTCACGACACCGCACGTCGCAACCACGCGCGACTTCGGTGTCTTGCCCGAGTACTTGATGCTGATCGCGCGGCACGCGAGCGCGAACTCGGCCGCAGCGAGGAATGCATCCTTGCGCAAGTGAATGGGTGCAGCGCCCGAGTGCGCGGCCTGCCCGACAAATCGCAGCTGGTAGCGCTCGACCCCCATCGTACCGAGGACGACGGCGACCGGCTTCTTCATCGCGTCGAGCACGGGCCCCTGCTCGATGTGCAGCTCGAGATACGCCTCGGCCTGCAAACGATCGAAGTACGCGCGCGCGGAGCCCATGCTCGCGAGTGACACCCCGTTCTCGGCAAGTGCATCGGGCAGCTTCACGCCCGCGCGATCGACGAGGTGTGCGAGCTCGCCCTCAGCGTCGAGGGTCCCCGCAGATGCGGCCGAGCCCGTGAGGCTGCGGCCAAAGCGTGCGCCTTCTTCGTCTGCCCAGTCGACGAGATGGATCGTGAGCGGCGGAACGCCCTTGGCCTTCTCGCGCCGCAACACTTCGAGACCGGCGAGGACGCCGAGGCAACCATCGAGCCAGCCGCCCGACGGCACCGAGTCGAGGTGACTGCCGATGACAAGGCTCTTCGCGGACTGACCGGGCAGCGTGGCCCAGCAGTTCGCGGCGCCGTCGAGCTGTGCGGTGATGCCGAGCTCGTCGCGGAGCTTGCCGATGAACCACTCGCGGGTCTTGCGCCACACCGGACCCCAGGCCACCCGCTGCGCGCCGCCGCGGTCGTCCGACGTGAGTTTGCGCAGCTCCTCGAGGTCGGCAATCACGCGAGCGGACGACGGCTTCATGCCACGACAATACCGCTGCCGAAGGGGTCAGACGCAACCAGCGCAACTTGTGTAGATAACTTCGATCATCCGCGGTGACCCGCGGAGGACCTGTTCAGAATCGGCGCTTCGGCCGGCGGCGACCGCGAAACGCCTGCTTCTCACCCTGCGGTTGGTCCTGCCGCGGTGGCCCCCAGGCCTGCGGCGGGCGCGGCGGGCGCGGCGCCGATGGTCGCGGGTCGGGTGCGCGTGGTTGCGACGGGCGCTGGTCCGGTTGCCGCGGTCGCGGCTGCTGTGGATCCTGCGGCGGTTGGCGTTGCTGTTGCTGGCGCGGTTGCCACTGCGGCGCCTGCGATGGGTTGGATTCGCCTTGCCGAGGCTGATCCTGCTGCGGTCGGCGTTGCTGCTGCTGGCGCGGTTGCCATTGCCGCGGTTCCTGCGGCCGCTGCGACGGATCGGATTGCCCGGGTTGCTGTGGCAGGCGTTGCTGCTGCTGGCGCGGTTGCCATTGCCGCGGTTCCTGCGGCTGCTGCGCACCCTGCTGCGATGACCGTTCGGGTTGCCACGGCCGCGGCCCACGTTGCTGCTGCGGATCGCGTTGCTGCTGCGGATCGCGTTGCTGCTGCGGATCGCGTTGCTGCTGCGGGCCCCGCTGCTGCTGCTGCGGATCGCGCTGCTGCTGCTGCGGCGGGCGTTGATCCGCTTGCCCTTGCCGCGGCGCGCCTCGCTGCGGCGGCCCACCGCGACCACGCTGATCGTTGCCGCGCTGTGGTCCGCGATCATCGCGACCACGCCCTTGCGGGGCCGACCGGCGATCCGGCCCACGCGTGGCCCGTGGCGGTGGCGGTGGCGGCGGCACGAACTGCGGCGTGAGCTCGCGCGAAACATATGCACGCCAGATCGCTCGCCCGTCGGCGGTGTGCAAGGCGAGCCCCGGATCAAACCCTGCGAGGAAGCGCACGACATTGTCGAAGTCGCGCAGGAAGTAGTACTCCGCGCGCGTGTTGTGCACGGCCGAGATCACCTGCGGGAAGTCGATGATCGTGGGTCCCTCCACCGCGGCGAGGATGTTGTACGGCGAGAGATCGCCGTGAATCAGATCGCAGCACAGCATCGAGATCATCTGCGCGCACAGATCGGCGTAGATGCCGAGCGCCGCATCCTTGTCGATCGCGACATCGATCATCCGCGGTGCGGCGTGACCCTCGGCATCGCGCACGAGGTCCATGAGCAAGACGCCCTCATAGAACATCAGCGGCTCTGGTACGCGCACGCCGCTGCCGACCAGCTTGTACAATGCGTCCGCCTCGGCGCTCTTCCACGCTTGCTCGGCCGCGTCGCGTCCGAACGAGCCGCCGCTGTCCATCGCGCGCTGGGTTCGGCTGTTGCGGACCTTGCGGCCCTCTTTGTAGCCAGCGTTGTTCTTGAAGCTGCGCGTCGCGCGGTCCTTGTAGACCTTCGCGGCAATCACCATGTCGCCGCGCCGGACCAGCGAAATATTCGCTTCCTTGCCGCTCTTGAGGCGGCCAAGCACCTCATCGATGATGCCGTCTTCGATGAGCAGATCCAGCTCGTCGCTCATGGGGCAGGGCTCAGGCGGGGCGAATCCACGGCTAGGCCCGCACTCTACTCCGCGGCGCCTGGTTTCGCGCGCCCAGTTGTGGTCTACACCACCCTGCCATGTCGAACGAGCATACTCGAGACCGCGGCAAGCTCTTCGAATACGCGGAGAAGCAGAAGCCGAGCCACCCGGCCTTCCACGGTGATTGCGTCATCGATGGGACCACCTACGAGATCCGCGGTTACCATCGCGAAGCCCAGCTCGCGATCAGCATCGCCCTTCCACGCGGCGACAAGAACACCTTCCCACCCGATACCTTTCGCGGCTCCCTCGAGGCGGCACCGCCCAAGCCCGTTGGAAAGAAGGGCAAGGGCGGCAAGGGCAAGGGGCCTGCTGTCGTCGACGACGACGCCCCCGCGGTCCCCGCCTGGTCCGGCACCATCGTCAGCGACGAGAGCGCCTACGTCATGCGCGCCTTCGAGAAGCAGGGCAAGAGCGGCGTCTACTTCACGCTGTCGTTCGAGAAGACCGAGAAGCCTGCCGCCGAGACCGAGTGGGTGGACTCCGATCCATCTGCCGACCCCGACGCGACCTAGCGCTTTCGGTCCTGGCCCTTGCCAGCGTTCTCCTTACCCGGCGACTCCGCGTCATGCAGCGCGGGCGGCTCGGGCTCGGCGTTCGCACGCTCGGCGTTCCCGCGCCCGACCTCGGTATCACTCGCAAACTCGATCGG
>JAYVWH010000800.1:0-2199 GCA_043786265.1 Kofleriaceae bacterium
CGCGCCGAGCTCGGTCGCTCGGTCGCGCACGTCGGTCTAGCAGACAGCCAACACGAGGAAGCGTGCCTCGCTCGCGAGTCGCTTGGGATCCGTGGTCGCCTCGAGCGGCTCCGGCAGTGGCGCGTCTGGCAGCCGCGGGCAGCTGCGTGTCCTCATGATCGAATCGACGATCTGTTGATCGCGCGACCACAGCACCACGCGGCGCCCCGCGCGCGCGAGCACCGAACCGAGCCCGGTGCCGAATGCGCCCGCACCGACGATACCGACGGTATCGCCGCGCTTCACGACGCACCTTCGGTGGGTGCCGGCTTGGGGGGAGGGAAAGGAGGTGGGGGCCCGGGGTTCTCGCCCCCGACAGGGGGGATATGTGCCGTGCGATTCATGTAGTAGTAGAGCAGCTTGATGTCCTTGACGTGGAGCGTGTCGCCCCGGCGCTCGACGATCGGCCGCGTGTGATACGTCGACAGACCGCGCACCGCGTCGTCGACTTTCACGTCGCTGCCTTGGTCGATGTACGCCGGATGCTCCGCGCCAAACGCGGGGTTGTCACGCAGCCGCTTGCGGAGCTTCTCGACCGCAGCGACCAAATCTTGTGTCGTGACCGTGAGCTGCTGCGGTGACGCACGTAGCAGCCTGTAGATGTCGCGCGTACCCGCGGCGCGTGACACGGCGTCGTACATCACGCGCGCGAGCAGGTGCGTCGAGTGGTACACGGTCAACGTCGGGTAGACCTCGGCGAGCCGGCGGCCGAGCGCACGCGTGTACTCGGCATCGCGCTGATCGTCGTCGGTGACCTCGCCCTCGGCACCGCGCACGAAGCTCGCCGGATCAACGGCCCGGCCCGCGCGATCGATCGACTCGCCGTCGTCGGTGATCTCGTTACCGAATGGATCGAGTGGGCGCCCGAAGCGGACGATGACACTGCCCTCGTGCGCGACGATCTTGCGGAAGAACTCGAGCAGACGACCGACGCGGCTGAATTCGTCGTCTGTGATGATGTAGCGGCTCTTGCCGGTCTCGGCGAGGTAATCGTCGACGAGCGTCTCGGCCTCGAGCACGAGGCGGTAGTTGATCGTGGCGGGGACGATGTAGAGCCGTTTGTTCGGCATGCCCTCGCGGACCAGGTTCTTGTAGGCGGTGACGGTCGTGCCGAGGAGACCGAGCTTGAGGTGCTTCTCGACGACGTTGCTGCGGCAGCGCGTGCCGCCCGGGAAGAACAGCGAGTGGTAGCCGTGCTCGAGCAGGACGGTCGAGTACTCCTTGAGCACGTCCTTGTAGAGCTCGAAGCGCAGCCGGCGATCGACGCGATAGGCGCCGAGGTTGCGCATGAAGAACGAGATGAACGGGTTCGTGAACAGATTCTTGCCGGCGCCGTACGTCGTCGGAGGTAGGCCCGCGCGCATCAGGCCAAAGCCGATTGCGGGCGAGTCCATGTTCGACGAGTGGGTCGGCGTGACGACGATCGTCCCGCGCTCGGCGCACGCGCGTGCGATGTCAACCTCGCCGTCGGCCTGGATCCTGCTGTCGAGGTTCTTCAGCGCGGCCATCCCGTCACGCAGGCTCGAGAGCGGGCTGAAGAACACGCCAAGGAGTGAGGGGCCGACGCCGGTCGCGAACTTGTAGACGCGCGGATCGAAGTTGCCGACGATGTCACGCCCGTAATAACGCACGAGCGTCCGCAGTTCGTTCTGCTTGTCGGTCTCCGACATCGACAACAGGCGACGGGAGAGATCACGCCACCGGTCGGCGGCACCGTTGTCGCTCTTTTCCAGCCGCTTGATCTCGCAGTAGGCAACGTCGTTCAGGACGTACTCCAGCGACGCATCGCCGCCCGCGGAGGCCTCGGCGACTCTCCGCGCCACAACTCGCCGTTCGACCGCAGCGAGGAGCTTCTCGCGGTCGGCATTGAACCTCTCGAGGCGGTTCTCGGCCTCCCGCACCGGCCGGTCGCTAGCCATCCGAAATCAGTAACACAGTGCAAAACCCCGAAGATCACTCCCTGGCCCCTTGCAGCAGGCCATCGTGCTATGGTCTTGATCAGTAGCGGGCGGCTCATTTGTTGAGCGGCCTGCGCACCCGGCGAGGGAAGTTTCCCAATTTCCGCCGGGAAGGAGCCCTGGTCCTTTGACCAAGCGTCCGGCATCCAAGAAGCCCAGCAAGAAGACAGAGGCGGCGGCGAAACCGACGAAGGCCAAGGGC
>JAYVWH010000801.1:0-1829 GCA_043786265.1 Kofleriaceae bacterium
GCTACGAAGGGCGAGTCGACACCCGCAGCGGACTCCTCGATCGAAGTGAGCGCACGGTAGCTCCCCGTACAGCCCGAGAGGAGCTCGTCGTAGCGGAGCCGAATCACCCGCGTGTGCTGCGGATTGGGGACCGGCGCGAGGAAGTTGATGGGTCCCGCCTGGGGCAGAAATGCGTTTGCAACGATCACCTCGAGCTGGCTCGCGCCGGTAACGATTCTTGTTCCGGTGCGGTAGCTCTCTTGCGACCCAGGGATCGGACTTCCAGGACACAGTTGCGACGGCGCTGCATACTGAAAGCGGACAGAGGCGAAGTGGCCGAGCTGCGCAGCGTCGTTGCGGCCCCAGCCGATGGCGCGGATTCGACACTCGCCTGCAACGCCTTGCTCCCAGAAATACTCGACCTGGTTACCGAATGGGTCGCTCGTGCTCGTCACTGGCGCGTACTCGTCAGAGACGATCGTGCAGTTACCGACGTGTGCAGCGTCGCCGAAAACGTACGTCGTGCCGTCGGGTGATAGTGCTTGCCAAGGGAAGCTGCTGCTCGCTGGCATCTTCTGATACCGAACGAACGCGGAGTCTCCCTGCGCGCGGAAGGCGACCGTGCCGGTTGGCGTGGGTTCGGTGACGCTGATGAGCTGCCGGCCGCCGGCCATCGAGCTCGTGAAACGGCGGAGGCCGTTGAGGCGTCCCGCACTGACATCAAGGCTGATCATCGGCAAGCCCGAGATCGACCAACCTGAGGCAAGCGTGCCGTAGATCGGTGCTTGCGACGAATAGTTGAGAGACAACGACGGCTGCGCGCCCTGCCTGCCGGGCGGAACAGCGATCGGAAACGAGTAAGTGAGTGCACCTGTCTGCGTCGCGACGGAGGCGTCACCGTCCGCGATTGCAGCGGCCTTAGGCGCCTCGGCGCCGATGGTCGGAGCTGCGATCGTGAAGATGTCGCCGGGATCAGCGAATCCTGGCCTTGTGCTCACGAGAGCGGCGAGCGCCATCGAGCTGGCGAGCGCACGCGTTGTGAACGATCTCCGAATAGCAGGATCCTGACGACGCCGCATACCAACCTCCGGGCAATGGTCTTCCGTCTGCGCTCGCACCCCGAGCACACCGGAAGACACCCACTTGAACCTACTGTGACGACGAACAATCAGCGACGGACGTCGAGTCCTTCGCCGCAAATGCACACTTCACCTGCGACGCAGTCAGCTGCACGCAGTGATCGACGAAGTCTTCACCGAGCGAGCTGCGCATCGCTTCACGATGTTTGGCGATGTCGCTCGCCGGAAGACCTACCAACCTGAGCTCGACCACGTGATCGCGCAGCTGCACGCACCTGTCACGCGACGGACCTGCTTCCTCATGGGAAGCACAGGACGCGAGCAGCAACAGCACCACACCCACTGCCCACATCACGATCAGTTTGCACGAAACGCGGGACGGTCGTCAATGCCACAACAGGTGACACTTAGTCGTCACAGTTGTTCAAGACGGTGACGGGACCGAGAGAAGGGCGGCGGCGAGTGAGCTCGAGCGACCAATCCTGCGGGACTTCGACGTAATCCTGCACTCGGCGTGCGCGCCACGGAGCGGCGGTCGGTAGCAGCTTCGGCGTCTGCGCGGAGATCTTCAGAGATCGAGTTCGTAGTTCGTGACGACGTAATTGACAAGGTCGATCCCGCGTACTCCTCGGGGTCGAACTGCGCCTCGGCGTAGAACGAACGGTACTCGCGCATCCCGCGACCGGCGTCGATGTACATCACAAATCCATCGACCACGACGAAGTGCTCGCGTGGCGGTAGTGGGTCGGTCGAGCAAGCTCAACGAGAAGT
>JAYVWH010000802.1:0-5266 GCA_043786265.1 Kofleriaceae bacterium
GCCGAGGTCGGCTCGGCGCTCGACACGCTGCACGAGAACGGCGTCGTTCACCGTGACGTCAAGCCGGCGAACGTGATCCGCGATCCGTTCCGCGGGCGCAGTGTCCTCGTGGACGTCGGCATCGCGCGCAGGTTCGGGCAGCTCGTCGAGACCGCCGGCACGCCGGGTTACGTGGCACCCGAAGTGATCCGAGGCGATGAAGCAACGCCGCTGTCCGATGTCTACGGGTTCGCGAGCACTATCTACTCGCTCCTCACCCTGTCGAGCCCTTGGCCCGAGGAGGAGCGCGTGGCGATCCTGACCCACCAGGCGATCGGGGACGAAGCGCTCCGACTGTCGCGCTGCCACCGCGAGCTGGCGCCAGCCGACGAGCTGATGCGCGCCGCGCTCGCGAGTAATCCAATCGCGCGCCCGACGTCGGCCGGCGCATTCGCGCGCGCGCTCGCGACTGCACTCGCGAGCCTGACGACAGCATCGAGCGACAAGACTCCGGACCGGCCGACCTCGGGCCGGCTGATTCTGCCGCGCCGAACCCAGGTTGCGCAGGCACGCACGCGAGGCGTCGTGTTCCGCTCGGTCGCGCGCGCGATCGGTGTTCGTGAGGCGGAGCGGATGCGCGATCGCCTCGCTGCGGACGAGCCCGAGCTCGCGCGTGCACTCTCCGACGCGGCTCCGCTCGACTGGCTGCCGACGTCGCTGTTGACCCGTCTGCTCGCGCGCTCACCCGAGCTGGCCGACCGCGACGGCGCGACGTTCGCCAGCGATATCGCTCGCGCCACGGTGCGCGCGTCGTTTCGTCGCTTCTTCCCGGCGAGTGCGGCGACGCTGATTCCGGACCGGACGCTGTCCGTCGTGCGCACGATCTGGAGCCGCTATCACACGTGGGGCACCGTCGCGTGCATGCCGTTGCGTCCAGGCGAAGTGGTCGTGCGCATCGCCGACACGCCGCGCGAGGCTGATCTGTGTGCGTTCGCGAGCGGTCTGTTCGAGACGATGGTGGTGCTGTCAGGGGGTCACGCGCCGCACGTCGAGCACGAGCGCTGCGAGGCACGCGGTGACAGCGTGTGCCTCTACCGCGTCAGCTGGGAACGCAAGATCTAGTTCGGTGCGCGGCTTCGCCGCGTCATTCTCCCCTGCCCCGGCCCCAACCCGTAGAGCCCGGATCATTTTCTTTGAATGGCTCTAGAACAGCGCGCTGTCGATGAGCAGTGCCAGCTCGCGCGGCAGCGCGTCGAGACCCGACTCCTTGGACAGGAACGCGTCTGCCTCGCACTCGCGCGCGAGGATCTCGAGCTCGTGCTCGCTCAACGACGAGTACAGGATCACCGGCACGTGCGCTGTCTCGTAGCTCGACTTGAGCCGGCGGCACAGCTCGACCCCCGAGACGTCGGGCATGTTGACGTCGGTGAGGATCACTTCGGGGCTCCACGCACCGAACGCCGTCGCAAGGTGATTGACCGTGATCGACGTGCGCACGTCGTAGCCCGCCTCCGCGAGCGTGCTCGCGACGATCTGCAGCGTGATCTCGCTGTCGTCGATCAGCAATACGCGGCGACCCATTCGGTCCCAGCCTATCAGGCGGGAGCGCGAATTCACGGGCGAGACGCGCGCACTATTTGCGGCGCGACGCCTTCTTGGGGCGCGCCTTCACTTTTGCGCGCGCGATTTTCTTGGACGCTCGGCTGACCTTTGCGCGCGACGCCTTCGCAGGCGCAGCGGTCGCGGGCGCTGCCTTTGCGGGTGCGCTGTGATCGATATACGAGCTCCAGTCCACCGTGCCGGCATGGGCGGGCGCGTGCAGCGCCAGCATGATGACGACCGCACCGAGAAGACCCGGGAACCGCAACGGGGAGTGGCGCATGTGTTCCAAGTGGGGAGCAGGGCGCCGGTGGTTGCAGAATTCGACAAATCGCAAGATTGCGGAACCGGCGCCCTGCGTCAGCGCAATGGAAACGCGGAGTTGCCGCTGCCCCATGCGACCGATCACCAGGGCGCGAGGCGTACAATCTCGTGAAACCCGCCGACGCCGTCGACCACCTCGATCACAGCGCCAACTGAGACCACGGACGACGCTTCGACCTGTGACCCGAGCGAGACCGGATCCCAGCGCGTGCCATCCGAATGAAACAGGCCGTCGCTCGTGGCGATGAACATATCGTCAGTCGGTCCCCACACGTCGCGTACCTCGGCACCCGGCGGTGTGGTCAGGTCGACCTTCCAGGTGCCGTCGCCGGTGCTGTGAAGCAGCTGCCCGCGAGTGGTGATCGCGTAAATATCGTTCGCGGCGCGCCCGCGCACCCTGCGGACTTCTCCGACGTCCATGGGGACTGTCTGCTGGGTCCACCCACTGCCGTTGTAATGGATGATGACGGGGTAGTTCACGTTCTGGATCTGCTGGTATCCGACGACGTAGATGTCGGCCGCGGAGGTGGCCCAAAGATCGTTCGCATAGGGATAGAAGACATTCGGAACTCCGAACTGCAGATCGGTCGGTGCGGTGCTGGAGTGCCAACGGATCACCTTTCCGACATCCAGGACGAGCACGTCGTCATCCGTCAGCGGCCACAGCCGAGATCCGGCACCATTTGCATACTGGGTCCACGTGCCGTTGGGTGCACGTACGTACAGCCCTGTCAGCGCGGTCGATTGCGGCAAGACCCCGTACGCCAGCGCCATCGGGGTGCCGAGCGGACTGACTGCAACGTCGGGATACTCGACGTACTGCGCATTGATCGTCGAGTTTTCGGGTGTCCAGCTCGCGCCGTCCCAGTGCGCGACCTGCGAGCCTGCCAGCGCATAGATATCGTCGCTGGCGTTTGATGCAAGGTCTCCGTACAAGGCGGCGTTGGCGACGACGAACCCGCCGCTTCCCGAGAAACGTGCGACCTTGCCGGCCGCTGGTGCCGTCGAGAACAACGTGCCGCCGGTTGTCGCCCACAGCGGAGGCGAATAGCCCGGGGGCAGGTCGAGGTCCGTCCACGAGACACCGTCGTAGACGAACGCGTGCGGCCTCGAGGACCCGTTGCCCGCGACGTAGACGCGGCCATCGGCGGTCGCGACACCGGCGTAGAGACCGCGCCTGAGACCAACTGGGCCTCCCGTCGAGGGCGGCAAGCTGCGAAGCGTCGACCAGCTCGTCCCGTTGTAGTGCCTGATCATCGCGGTGTGAATGCTTCCGACGTAGAGATCCGTCGCCGACGTCCCCCAGATGATCTTGCTCTCGGGGAACCCTGCATCGATCGGCGTCCAGGTCGACCCGTTGTAATGCCTTAGCTCGCCGTTATTGCCGCCGTTGTTGACCGATACGTACACGTTGTTGGCGTCGACGCCCCAGATGCTTTCGAGACCGAAGACGCCGCCTAGCGTTAGCTTGGACGTCCACGTCGTGCCGTCGAAGTGCCAGGCGTCCTGGCCCGTGATGACCCAGGCGTCGTTTGCACTGTTCGCCCACACAGCGTAGATGTATGCGAACCCCGACACCGGGACCGGGAATCTCTCGCACGTCGTTGTCGTCGCGCGAATCACCATCTTGCCACCCGCAGCGAACACGACACCCGCCGTTGGTGCCCACAAACGAAAGAGCGTGTCATCGCTCGTGCCCGCGAGGGTGCATGCAGTCAGGTCGACGTTCGACCAGATCGTTCCGTTCCAATGGGAGAGCGTGTTGTGCAGCGACGAGTCCTGCGTCAGCGCCCACACGTCGTTCGCGGCAGTCCCATGCACGTCGACCGGAGGCGCGTCGATGTCGTCGAGCTGCCAGCCAAACACCGTGCACGGACGTGTGTCAGCGCGGCAATCGACGCAGGCGAGTGGTCCTGCGCCAAAACCTAGCTCGACACAGCTGCTCACGTTTGGCATATCCGCCTCGCAGACCTCGATGCCGGGCGTCATCACGCCGTCGCCGCAGTACCCCTTGCACATCGTGGTCGCGGGACCGACGTCGAAGCTACACGCATCGTTGCAGGTCGGCGTCCCCGACTCGTAGAACCCCAGCTTGTTGCAGTTCGCGCCGTCTGCCAGCTCGAGCCCGTCGCACGCTTCGTTGTCGCGGCGATAGCCATCGCCGCATCGCTTCACGACACAGACATTCTGGTCGCAGACGCCGTCGCTGTTGTCGCGGATCGCGCAGTCAGCGCCACTGCCAAGACCTTCGCACGCGGTCAGCTGTCCCGGCACGACGCAGGCGTCGTGCATGAGGTCACAGGCAGTTCCCTCCGGGCAGGTCCGGCCGTTGTCACAGAGGACTGCATCCGCTTTCACACAACCAGCAAGGAACAACATCAGGTGGAGGGCAGCGCGCATCGAAAATCTCACGGCTCGAAACCTACACGAATGCTTGGCGGAGTTGGGCGTGCATTCCGTCGCACGTAATTGTCGCGGAGCTCCGTGGCGACCGAGTACTATCGGCTGCAGGGTGCCCTCGGCGATATTGAGATTGATCGACAGTGCTGCCCTGCGCAGCTGACTCGCCATCTCGCCATCGCCGAGCGCGGCGAGGCCGTACCCGATCGGCAAAGCCTGTGGGTCGCCCTCCCACGCATCGAACGCGCCTGCGTAGACCATCGTGCCGGGGAGGGTCACAGTGTCGCCACGTCGCCGTCGACGCCGAGCAGGACGCGGCCCGCCATCACGAGGGCCGTCGAGCTGACCATCAGGTGATGGGTGACGACGTTGGCGTCGCGGAACTGTCGCTGCAGCGCATTGCCCGTGTAAATCGCGGAGCCGCCGCCGAGCTCGTACATCGCGGACGTGGCTGCCGCCGACTCCGTCGCTGCGTGACACGCCGCGAGTCGCAGTCGTGCGCGCGCGGCGAGCACGGGTGGTTCGGTGGCGCCGGCTTGTGCGGCGGCCTCGACGGCCTCGCCGAGCGCGTCGTAGATCAGCGCGCGTGCACCACGCACCCGGGCCTCGGCACGGGCGATCTCGACCTGGACCAGCTCGCGGTGAGCGAGCGAACGCTTGCCACCCGGCGCATTCTTGCTGCGCACGAGCGCGCTTGCCGTATCGATCGCAGCGCGCGCGATACCGACACCGACGGCCGCGACCCCCGCCGCGAGCACGCCAAAGAACGGCAGCTCGTAGCCTGCGTGTCGCGGCTGGTCGGTGAGCAGCGAGAACGTATGCGCGCGCGGAACGATCGCGTCGGTCACGGAGATGTCGTGGCTTCCCGTGCCGCGCAGCCCCGCCGTATCCCAGGTGTCGTGGATCGTGGTGTCGCTGGCCGCAAACACCATGCTACGCACGTTCGGCGCGCCGCTCGGCAACA
>JAYVWH010000803.1:0-7667 GCA_043786265.1 Kofleriaceae bacterium
CTTGTCCTCGCGCAGGTTCATGTTCAGGCGGCTCGTGAAGCTGCCACCGAACACCGCGCTCACCATCGCGTTCGCGAAGTAGTCGGGCGCCGTGCGCTTGGGACCCTGCGCGAGCAACATGACCTGCGACTGCGCAGCGTTCGGCACGTGCACGAAGAAGATGCGGCCCTTGAGCGGCTTGGGCGCGCCGAGCACCGGCTGCTTCGGTGCTGAACCTTTCCATGCCGCGAGCGGCGAACCGGCGAAGATCTTGCGGATGCTGTCCTCGGTCATGTCGCCAACGACAAACAGCCGCGCGGTCTTCGGCTGGACCCACATCGCGATCTGCTTCTTGCAGTCGTCGAGCGTGATCGCTTCGGTCGAAGCCTCGGTGATCACCGCGCCGAGCGGGTGGTCGAGACCATAGAGGACCGCGCCCGAGACGCGACCCGGGATCGACGTCGGCGCCGAGCGCGCCTGGCGCACCGCCTCGATGCGGCGCTTCTTCATGCGGTCGAAGTCCGCTTGCCGCATGCCGGGCGAGCGCAGCGTCTCCGCGAACAGCGTGAACGTCGGCGCGAGGTGCTTCGTCAGGCTCGACAGCTGCACGCCCTGCGAGTCATCCGATGCGTACGCGTTGATGTTGGACGCGACATCGGCGAGCGCTTCGGAGTACGCGATCTTGTCGAGCTTGTCGGTGCCCTCGGTCAGCATCGACATGCACATGCTCGCGACGCCGTCCTTGCCCCTCGGATCGGTGACGCTGCCACCGTCGAAGTTGAGGTCCATCGACACGATCGGCAGCGTGTGTTGCTCGACGAGGTAGACCTTGATGCCGTTATCGAGCGTGAACGGCTTCACCGCCGGCAGCTTGAACGGGCGCTGGGCGGTCGGCGCGGGCTGGGTCTTGCGGAAATCCTCCTCGGGGAAGGCGAGGTTCTGGGGCTGGGCCGTCTGCACGGGCATCGGTGTCTCCTGCGGCGGCGGTGGCGGCGCTGGCTGTGAATGCTCCGTGCCGACATCGGTGGTCGGCAGCAGGGCGGGGTTGGCGACGGGCGCCGGCTTGCACGACGCGATCAATGACAGTGTTGCGAGAGCAAACAGGCGGTTCACTTGGCACCTCCCGCGGGCGCGGCCGGGTTGGTCACGACGATCACGACCTGGGGCGGAACGAGATACCTGGCGACCGCGGCGCGGACCTTCTCGGCGGACGTGGTGCGGTAACGATCGAGATCCCAGCTGAGCTTGCCTGGATCACCGAGGTAATGATTCCAGCCCTGCAGCGCGTTTGCGCGCGAGTTGACGTTCTCGAGGCTGCGGATCGCCCACGCTTCGTTCGACGCGACGACACGCGCGATCTCCTTGTCGTCGATCTTGTCCTTGGCGAGGCGCTTCACCTCGTCGAGAACGATTTGCTCCACGACCGCCAGGTCGGCGTCGGTGCGCAGCGTGACAGAGATCGAGAACGTGCCCGAGAACGTCGCCCCGCCCTGCCCTGCACTCACGCGCGTTGCGAGCTGCTTGTCGTAGACGAGCGACTTGTACAGCGAGCCACGTCCTTCGGCGGCGAGGGCATCGCTCGCGATGTCGAGCTCGGCATCACCGTCGGCGTACACTGCCGGCGAGTGCCACGTGAATGAGACCTGGCGCTGCTTCGCGAACGAATCCTCGACGGTCATCGTCTGAGCCTTTGGCTTGGGCGCGGGGATGATCTTCTCGACCGGCCTGGTGCTCGCCGGGAACGAACCGAACATCTTGTCGACGAGCTTCTTCGTCGCGGCGGTATCGAAGTCCCCGACGATCGCGAGCGTCGCGTTCGACGGCACGTACCAGGTCTTGAAGAACGACTTCACGTCATCGACGGACGCCGCGATCAGGTCCTCGTGCTTGCCGATCGTCATGTAGCGATACGGGTGGCCGAGCGGGTACAGCGCCTCGTTGAGCACGAAGCGGCTCTTGCCGTACGGCACGTTGTCGTAGCGCTGGCGGCGCTCGTTGCGCACCACATCGATCTGGTTGTCGAGGGCCTTGCGATCGAGGAGATCGAGCAGGTAGCCCATGCGATCGCTCTCGAGCCACATCGCGGTCTCGAGCTGGTTAGACGGCACCACCTCGTAGTAGTTCGTGCGATCGGAGCTCGTGGTCCCGTTGACCTCGTCGGCGCCGATCTTGCGCAGCACCTCGAAGTGTTTGTCGGAGCCGACGTTCTTGCTGCCCTGGAACATCATGTGCTCGAACAGGTGCGCGAACCCGCTGCGACCGACGACCTCGTCGCCGCTCCCGACGTGGTACCAGACGTTGACCGCGACGAGCGGCACGCTCGGGTCGGGCGCCAGGATGACCTCGAGCCCGTTGGCGAGCTTGTACTTCTCGAATGGGATCTTCGGATCGTCTGCGAATGCAGGCGCGGCAATGCACAGCAGCGCCGCGACGAGTAGTGGCCTCATGGGCCGGGACCTTAGATCACAGTTCCAGCGGCTGCACGCCGAGGACGACGTGATCCTTGGACACCGCGTCGAGCCACAGCAGCAGGCGGCGGGTCTCGTCGGGGGACACGTCGATCTCGATGATCCGGCGGATCGGGCTACCGGCGAGCGTCCTGGCGATGTCCTGCTCGGCCGTCGACCACGCGGCCGCGAGGGCCGTCGACTTGACGGGCAGCCCCTCGACCTCGACGGAGACGCCCATCACGAACTTCGCAAACGCGGGATTCGCGGCGACAATGTAGCCCTGTGGTGTGAGTAGCGCGAGCGGTAGCCGGCAGCCGTCGAACGCGGTCCGGGCAAGCTCGTCGCGCCGACTCGACTTGGGCTGCTCGACTTTCTGCTCGATCACGACGCGGCGCGCGGGACCACCCGCGGCACGCTTGCGACCGAAGCCGAGCATGTCCATCACGGTCCGCAGCTCGTAGATGAACGCGGCCATGTCCTTGTGCCGCTCGGCCGGTCGCTTCTCGAGTGCATGCAGCACGAGGTTCTCGACCGCTTGATCGAGGCCGCCTTCGATCATCTGCGACGGTGGCTTGGGCTGCTCGTCGAGATGTCCCTGCAAGATCTTCTGAACGGCGCCGTCCCACGGCACCTGCCCCGTGAGCAGCTCGTACAACAAGATTCCGACGCCGTAGACGTCGCTCGATGGCGATGCCGGCTCGCCACGGATGCGCTCCGGCGCGACGTAGTGCGGCGTGCCGGACAGCGAGGTCGAGGCGCGCGGACCGGTGAGCGGGCGAGCCAGGCCGAAGTCGAGCAGCTTCGCGACCATGCGCGTGCGCTTGCCCTCGAGCTCCTCCTCCTGGATCAAGATGTTCTCGGTCTTGATGTCGCAGTGAACGACGTGCTGCTTGTGGATGTAGTGCAGCGCCTCGGCAACTTGCAGGACGATCTCGCTTGCCTTGCGAACGCTCAGGCGCTTCTCGCGAAACAGAATGCGATGGAGCGGCTCGCCGTCGACGTACTCCATCACCATGAACATGCCGACCTTCTCGTCCTCGCCGAAGTCGACGACGGAGGTGATGTTCGGATGCGACATCGCCGACGCGAACCGCGCCTCGCGATAGAAGAGCTCGCGCGCTTCGTCGGTCTCGGCGACGGTGTTCGAGATGATCTTCAGCGCGAATCGGCGCGCGAGGTGAATGTGGTTGACCTCGTAGACCTTGCCCATCCCGCCCTGACCGATGCGCTTGACGATCTGATAGCGACCGCCGATCAGTGACGAGTGCTGCGCGGTGTGCACGCGTACCATCGCGCTACGGGGCGGCGCGGTCGGCGTGTGCTGCATCTGACGACTGTGCTGCGCGGGCGCCGGTGCGGGCGCGGGAGCCGGTGCGCGCTCCGGTCGCTTCGTGGACTTCTCTCCAGGTGACGTCGGGCGACCGACCTTGGTGTTCTCGGTGCGCGCCCGCGGCGGCAGTGCGCGTGCGCCGGTCAGCGTGTCGAGCGAGCGAGGATCGATATGAACCTCGGCCGAGTCGTCGAGGTGCCCGACCTCGGGAAGCCGCGGCATGTCCTCGGGCGGCGGCGGCAGCGGCAAGTTCGGGCGGCGGCCAGACGGGTTGCGGTGATCCGCCACGCCCAGATGGTACACGAGGTACGATGCTTCGGGTCGATGCAGGGCCTGTGGTCGAGCGCCAGCTACGAGCCGCACCTACTGTCGCTGCCGTTCGCATTCGCGCCGGCCGCGATGCTCGTCGTCGTGGCGTATGGCCTCGTCATGCGTGGCGAGCCCGTGCTGCGCGCCTGGATGCTGCTGCACTTCGCGGCCCTCTTGCCCTATTCGATCATGATGATGCTCTCGCCCTCGTTCGTCTCGGCAGACGCGGCCGAGTCGATGTTCCGCATCGCGGCGGCATTCATCCCGATGGCGGCTGCCGGGGGTGCCGGGTTCCAGTTCCGGTTGCTCGGCAAGCATCGCGAGGCGCGCTGGTTCGTGTGGTTCGGGGTCGCGGTCTCGGCGGCGTGGGTGATCGTCGGCGCCACGACCGATGCCGCTGTCATCGGTGTGCGCTGGCTGCCGACCGGCCTGTGGTACGCGAACGCCGGCCCGTACGCGTGGCTCGCGCTGCTGTCGACGGTCGTCGTCGCGACGCCGGGGTTCTTCGTGCTCGCAAAGGCAGCGATCACGAGCAAGCCGAGCCCGCTGCGGCGTCAGCTACGGCTCGTGCTCGTCGCGAACATCGTCACGTACTCCGGTCTCACCGACGTCGCGCTCGCGTACGACATCGGCATGTTCCCGCTCGGCTGGCTGCTGTCGGGCGCGGGGAGCGTGCTCGTCGCGCGCGCACTCGTCAGCGAAGATCTTCTGCGAGTGCGCGCGGTCGACACCACCGCGCCGCAGGTCGTGTTGCATCTCGCGGGGGCGATCCTCCTCGGCTGGGCATCGCTACGGCTCGCCGGCGAGAACGCACCGTGGTGGATCGCGACGATCGTGGTAGCGGTCAGCTTCATCGGCGTGCGGGTCACGATCGCCGTGATCGGCCTGATCACACGGGGCGGCCGCGGCAGTGACAACACGCTCGACCGGCTGCTCGCCCAGCTCGTCGCACGCGCCCGGCCACTCGAGCGAGAGCCCGAGATCGCGGCGCTCGCGACCGACGTGATCGAGCTCGGCCTCGGCGCGCGCATCACGATCCTGCTCGCCGCCGCCGACGACTACGGCTGGACGACCGCGACCGGGGACAAGATCGCCGATGAGGCCGCACCCGATCCGCTGCTCGGTGCGTGGCTGGCCGAGCATCGCGGCCGCACTCTGTTCACCGACGACGTCGCGATTCCCGACGACCTGCGCCCAGCCGTCGCGGAGCTGTTCGAGCGCAACGGAGCGCGCGCACTGGTGCCGGTCGTCAACAATGACGAGCTCCTTGCGGTCGGGTTTCTGCCGACGACCGCACGCCGGCTGCGTGGCCGCGATCTCGCATTCCTCGAACGCGCGTGCGAGCGCCTCGGCGAAGCGATCATCCACGCGCGGATGGCGCAGCGCGCAGCCGAGCGGGCGATGATCGCACGGCAGGTCGAGCTCGCGGCGACGCTCCAGCAACAGCTGCTGCCCGGCAGCGGTGCGCACGAGCACGAAGGGATCACCGTGGTCGGCTCGTGGATCCCGGCGACACGCTGCGCCGGTGACTTCTGGGGCGTCTACCCGCTCGGCGCACGTGGCGTGCTCGTCGCGATCGGCGATGTCACTGGCCATGGCGTCGCATCCGCGACGGTGACTGCGGCGGCTGCAGCGGCGGTCGAGGTGGTCGTGCGCCGCAGCGGTGAGGCGCTCGAGCTGGCCGAGCTCGTCGCTGCGGTCGATGCCGCCGTGCGGCGCGTCGGTGGCGGTCAGCTCACGATGACGTGCTTCGCAGCGATTCTCGACCCGACCGCGCAGGAGGTCCGATTCGTGTCGTGTGGCCACACCACGCCGTATTTGTGCCGCCTGCGGGACGGTGCCGAGCTCGAGCTGCAGGCGCTCGTCGGTCGTGGCAACCCGCTCGGTAGTGGCGGGTCGGCCCCCAAAGTTCAGCACAAGCCACTGCGAGCCGGTGATCTAGTTGTTTGGTATACCGACGGCGTGATCGAGGCGCAGGACCCGTCTGGCGAAGCGTTCGGTGATCGCCGGCTCCAGCGGATGCTCCGCCGCGTCGACAAGGGTCACCTCGCCCCGGCCACGGTCCACGACATGATTCACGCGAGCGTCGCCGCGCATCGCGCGGGCAAGGCGCGCAACGATGACGAGACTCTCGTCGTCGCGCAGTGGAACGAGGCGGCACCGTGAAGCTGCGCGTCCTGTCGTACAACATTCACAAGTGCATTGGCGGCGTCGATCGGCGCTATGAGCCCGACCGCATCGCCGAGGTGATCCGCAAGCAGGATCCCGATGTGCTGCTGCTGCAAGAGGTTGATGCGGGCGTCAAGCGCAGTAATGGTGACAGGCAGACCGAGCTGCTCGGCGAGATGGTCGGCATGCGCCACCACACGTGGTTTCCGAACGTCGACGTGGGCGGCGGCGGCCACTACGGCAACGCGATCCTGTCGAAGTACCCGTTGATCGAGAGCTCGAATATCGATCTGACGATCCGGTTCAAGAAGGCGCGCAGCGTGCTGCACGGCGTGATTCGCGTGCGGCACGACGATGTCGATCGCACCGTGCACGTGTTCAACATGCACCTTGGCCTCGCGCGGTTCGAGCGGCGAATCCAGCTGCGCAAGTTCCTCGATTGCCATCCGTTCGCAAATCTCCACCACGAGACGCCGATCGTCGTCGGTGGCGATCTCAACGACGTCTACGGTGGCCTCGGCGAGCTGCTGCGGCCCGCCGGCTTCCGCGGCACCGAGCGCCGGCCGCTCACGTTCCCCGCGTGGGGTCCGGTTCGGCCGCTCGACGCGATCTTCGTGCGGGGCTGCGTCGATTTCCTCAAGCTCGCGCGATGCGAGAGCGACCTCGCGCGTAAGGCGAGCGATCACCGGCCGCTGATCGCAGACGTCCGGCTACATCCGCATCACGCGAAGCAGGAGATCGATCCGCACAAGCCGCCCGCCCCTCGCCCTTAGATCAGGTCACCGGAAGTTGGTGATCAGTCCGTGCACGAGCACGTACGAGCAGGTGCACGTGCACGTTTACTCTTCCTCCAGGTTGAATCGACGCCGCCGACGAGTACGTACCGAACGCGCTCGCGCTCCAACGCCGCCAGGATTCGCATCGCTTCCTCGCGCGACGAAGTAGTCAGCTACTTCTTCTTCGAGGCACCGACGGCCGCGAGGATCGCGCCGAGCGCCGCCGCCGCGCCACCGATCCCGCGCAGGGTGTTGATCTCCGAGCTGTTCATGATCTGGGGCGCCGCGATGACCGCGAGCAGACCGATCACGGTCAGGATCACGCCAAACACCATCAGGCCACTCGCACCGTGCTCGGGATTGCGCATGGTTTGATTGGGCCGCGAGACCACGCCGAGTGCAACCGTCGCGGGTTCAATTCGTAAGTGGCCGGCTCAGCGCTGCCGCTAAGTGCGGTGCACGAGCCCGCCGATCCTGCGCGCCAGCTCTTCGCGATCCTCGGGGCCGACCCACGGCACGCTGATCCGCGCCAGATCGGTGCCGTGGCGATCAGCGAACCGGATGTGATCGCCGCGGACCGTCACGCCGTAGCGTGAGGTCACGATCACCTCGTGCTTGACCTTGCCCTCGGGCACGACGACCCGCCCATCACCG
>JAYVWH010000804.1:0-2183 GCA_043786265.1 Kofleriaceae bacterium
CTCGAACAGGATCTGCACCATCAGCTCGCGCAGATCGGTGCGCGACAGCTTCGGGTGGATGCACCAGTCGATCGTCGCGCCCTCGACAAACCCGATCCAGCCACGCACGGCGGTCTCGAACCGTGGATTGCCGGCGAGCACCGGTGCGAACGGGTGATCCTTGATGAACGTTTCGGCGAGCTGCGTGCGCACGCTCTCGACCACATCGGCGACCTCTGGATCGCTGCCGATACCGCCGCGCATGAGCGAGACGAACGCGCGAGACTGGCGGGTGATGTGATCGAGATAGGCATCGAGCCCGGCACGCGCGCGCTCGATCGGCGCGAGGTCGGCGGGCACGCTGAGGACCGCTTGCACGAGCTCGCTCGCGATCTCGCTGAGCCCGGCGACGTAGAGGTCTCGCTTGGTCGGGAAGTAGTGATAAAGCAGGCCCTTCGAGATCTTGGCCTCGCGCGCGATGTCATCGATCGAGACGTCGTCGTACGCGCGGTCGGAGAACGCCGTCTTGGCGAGGCCCAGGAGCTGGGCACGGCGCTGATCGTTGTCGAGTCGAACGCGCCGCGGGCGGCCGTGAACCGCACGTCGGATGACTCGCTTGATGGCGCGTCCTGGGGGCACGAACACCATCATAGCGGAATCGTTCCGCTCTCGGTGAACTATTGACTTCAGGTCAATACGTGGTCAGGCTAAGGCCATGACTCAGGCGATCGTCCCTCGTGATCTGGACGTCGATTTTTCGAAGGTCCCCCGCCACTGGATGGCCGGTAGCCCGGTGGCAACCGCGATCTCCAACGGCGTCAACATGCTGTTCCCCCACGGTGAACGGTTCTTCGTCCGGTCCGTCAAGTACTTCCTCGACCGCATCGAGGACCCGGTCCTGCGCGCGCAGATCAAGGGGTTCTTCGGTCAGGAAGGCCGGCACGCGCACGCCCACGACGAGTTCAACGAGATCATGCGTCACCAGGGCTACGAGATCGACCAGTTCCTCGATAGCTACAAGCGGCTGTCGAGCTGGCTCGAGGCGCGCACGCCGCCCAAGGTGCGGCTCGCTGCCACCGCAGCGGCCGAGCACTTCACCGCCATCATGGCCGAGGGTGCGTTCTCCCGCGGCGCACTCGATGCCGCGGCGCCCGAGATGCAACGCCTGCTCGGCTGGCACGCCGCCGAGGAGATCGAGCACAAGGCGGTCGCGTTCGACGTGCTGCAGACGATCGATCCTTCGTACCTGCTCCGGATCGCGGGGCTCGTCTACGCGACGATCACGCTCGGCGGGTTCTGGATCTGGGGCGCGCTGACCCTGATGAAGCAGGATGGCGTGACCTGGAAGTCCGCGCGCACCGAGATGAAGGCGCTGCGCACGCACGATCCGATCGTTCGCCGCGTGTTCGTGCGCGGCATCCGGCAGTACCTGAAGCGGGACTTCCACCCGGATCAGAATGACGATGCAAAGCTCGCTGCGAGCTGGTTCGCGGCGCGTGGGTTGGCGATGCCGGAGGCAGCATGAGGAACGCCAACAAGGTCGTGGTTGTCACCGGCGCAGGGAGCGGCATCGGCCGCGCCACCGCGCTCGCCTTTGCCGCCGATGGCGCGCGGATCGTCGCGAGTGATATCGATCAGGGGCGACTCGATTCGCTCGCGGCCGAGCTCGGGGATCGCGCACTGCTGGTCCAGAAGGTCGATGTCTCCGATCGCGCGCAGATGGCCGCGTTCGCCGCCGCCGTCCACGCCAAGGTCCCGGCCGTCGATGTCATCGTCAACAATGCGGGCGTCGCTGTCGGGGCGAGCTTCCTCGATACCTCGCTCGATGACTGGGACTGGCTGCTCGGGGTCAACCTGAAGGGCGTCGTCCACGGCTGCCACTTCTTCATCCCGGCGATGGTCCAGCGCGGCACCGGTGGCCACGTGATCAACATCTCCAGCATCCTCGGCATCTACCCGGCCCCGCAGGTGACCGCGTACGTGGCGAGCAAGTTCGCCGTGCTCGGCCTCTCGCAATCGCTGCGCGCCGAGCTCGCGCCGCACAAGATCGGCGTCACCGCGATCTGCCCGGGCATGATCGACACCGGCATCATCGATGGCAGCCGGATGGCCGGCACCGTCGGCGGCCGCAAGTCGATGGTCGCTGCCGCCTTCCGCAAGAGCGGTGCGCCGCCATCCCTGGTCGCCAAGAATATCCTCGAGGC
>JAYVWH010000805.1:0-2837 GCA_043786265.1 Kofleriaceae bacterium
AGAATAGAAGCCAGGAGTCGCATAAGGCGCCGCCTATATCGCGGCGCTTGGTGCACCGCAATTGGCTACTCGAGTAGCCACCGCGATGTATTTGGAACACGTCGCCTTTCGCGACTACGGGCGGAACGCGAACGGATAATTCAACAACCGGGACCGTGGCGTTCACTTGAGAGCGGCGAGGGCGCCCTTCGCCTTCGCGAGCGCATCGGGGTTCTGCTGCCCCGCCGGCAACGACTCCCACAGCTTGATCGCGTCCTCGCGCATCTTGCGCTCCATCGCCTTATCGCCCGCGGCGGCCGCGACCTGCGCGCGCTGATCGAGCAGCCGCGCCTTGCGCGGGCCGTAGACGAGCGCGAGCGCCTTGTCGGTCCAGGTCGCGGCCTCGACGGGCTTGCCAGCCTTGAGGTACAGCCAGCCCAGGCGAGCGCGCGGGTCGTACTCCGCGGGGAGCTCGCTGGCGAGCTTCTCGTAATCCGCGACGAGATCGAGCGGCCGCCCGAGATACGCGTAGACGTCGGCGCGCGGCCAGATGAAGGTCATGCGCTCGAACGGCGTGGCCGCCTTCGCGTAGGCCTCGTCGAGGAGCACCCGCTGCGTCTCCGCGGCGGCCTTCGCGCCGTCCTTGTTGCCCTTGTCATCGAGCGCATCGCGCAGGTAGCCCAGGGCCTCGGCGCGATCATCGATCGAGAGCGGCGCGGTCCGATCCACGAGTAGGGCCTCGAGCGCCGCGATCGCTCGATCTTCAACCGCGCGCACGGGATCGGCGCCAGCGGGCGCAGCCTTCGCGAGCTCGGTGGCGCACTCGATCGCGGTTGACCAGAAGTTGGTCGCGATCGCCGTCTTGCCGACGGTGTCCATGTTCGCGTCTGACAGATCGACGCACGCGAGAAGATCGCCGCGCTTCTTCTTGGTGCTCTGCAGCGATGCTACCGCCTCGGCGCGTCGCGGCCACGCAGGCGGAGCCGCAGCGAGGGCAGCCGCCAGCTCGGTGTCTGCAGTCGCGAAATCCTTCAGTGCGAGCGCGCGCTCGGCGCTCTGCAGCCGCGCATCGGCGGCCGCCATGCCACCCGTTGCAGCTTTTGCGCCTGCATCCATGAACGCGTGAAACTGATCGAGCGTCGCCGCACCGACGAACCGCGCAAGCACCTGCTCGTCGTGAGCGATCACGTAGAACGTGGGCATTGCGGTCGTCGCGTACTTCCCGACCGCAGCGGCATTAGCCTCGCGGTCGGTATCGAGCGCGGCGAACACGAAACTCTCTGCATTCGCGGAGAACGACGGGTCCATGAAAACGGTCGTCTGCATCGAGATGCACGTGTGGCACCACGGCGCCCACAGGTCGAGCACGATGGGAACCTTGCGCTGCTTCGCGCACGCGACCGCGCCCGCCCAGTCGTCCTCGAACCAGCGGATCGCCCCCTTCTGCTCGGTCTTCCCGCACGCGTCCCCGGCCGGTGGCGGGGCAGGGCGCTCGTGTGCGGGCTTGTCCTGTTTGTCGCGGCCGCAGCCGACGATGAAACAGGCGACGAACGCGAAGCGGAGCATGCGTCCGAGATAGCACAGATGGTAAGGTCCGCCGCGATGTCCGAACACGAGTCAACGCTGGATCGCATCATCAGCGAACGTCGCGAAAAGGCAGCAACGCTGCGCAGTGGCGGCTCGGATCCTTATCGCAACGACATCGGGCCGACCGTCCAGCTCGGCCAGGTCCGCGAGAAGTACACGCCGACGAAGCCCGAGACCCCGGCGACCAGCATGGCGCCGATCGACGGCGAGACGTTGCGCATCGCGGGCCGCGTGATGAACAAGCGCGTCGTCAGCAAGAAGCTCGTGTTCGCGCCGGTGCGTGACACCTCTGGCGAGATCCAGCTGTTCATCAACATCGAGCACCTCGACGCGAACGACTACGCCAATGTCCTGCCCCACCTCGACGCGGGCGACATCATCGCGGCCGAGGGTCCTGCCGTGTGGACCAAGACTGGCGAGCTGTCGATCCTCGTCAAGCGGCTGTGGCTCGTCACCAAGTCGCTACGCCCGCTGCCCGACAAGTGGCACGGCCTCACCGACGTCGAGGCGCGCTATCGCCAGCGCTACGTCGACCTCGCGGTGGATCCCGACGTGCGCGACGTGTTCCGCAAGCGCTCGCAGATCGTGCGCGGAATTCGCAAGTATCTCGACGATCGCCAGTTCCTCGAGGTCGAGACGCCGATGATGCATCCGATCATCGGCGGTGCGGCGGCGCGCCCGTTTGTCACGCACCACAACGCGCTCGACATCAAGCTGTACATGCGCATCGCGCCCGAGCTCTATCTCAAGCGCCTGGTCGTCGGCGGTTTCGAGCGCGTCTACGAGATCAACCGCAACTTCCGCAACGAAGGGTTGTCCCGTCAACACAACCCCGAATTCACGATGCTCGAGTTCTATCAGGCGTACGCGACGTACACCGATCTGATGGATATGACCGAGGACATGGTCGGCGGGCTCGCGCGCGAAGTGAACGGCAAGACCACTGTGACCTGGGACCACGCAGGAAATCCGACCGAGGTCGAGCTCGCCTCGCCATGGAAGCGGCTGTCGATTCCGGATGCGGTGCGTGATCTTGGCAAGGTGGCCGAGGCTGCCCGCGTGTTTGCCGATCCTGCATTCGCCGCGGAGACCGCGATCTCCCTCGGTATCGCGCCCGGCGAGGTCGCCCGTGCGCTCCTCGAGGGTGTGCCGGCGGGCACGTTCGATCGCAGCGCCGAGGAGGTCATGCTCGGGTTCCGTGATCCGGGAGCGCGTCCAACGCTGGCGGCGCGCATGATCGAGCGCTATCCCAATGAGGTGGAAGGCCGCGT
>JAYVWH010000806.1:0-3980 GCA_043786265.1 Kofleriaceae bacterium
GCCATCACGCCCGTCGCGGTGTGGCGCTCGTCGAGGATCACCAGATCCGCGTCGCGCCCGACCTCGAGTCGTCCCTTCGCATGCAATCGCAGCTGTGCGGCGACGTTGGCCGTGAACACCGGCACGACCGTCGCGAGCGAAAGCCCGTCTGCACATAGCTCGCGGAGCGCTGCGAGCAGCGTGTCGGGCCGACCGACGTCCATCTCGACGAGCCTGCCGTCGGCATCGAACACGGGCAGGCAGCCCGCACCATCCGAGCTGCACGTCAGCCGCTCGACCGGAAAGCCCGGCGCGGCCAGGCAGCGCGCGATCGCCTCGGGTGCACTCCAGCTGTCGTCGCTGCCGTCGAACGCAGTCACGTCGAGCGGCACGCCTTTGCTGGTGGCGAGCGTGACGGCCTCGTCGAATACGCGACGGTTGCGATTGACGTGCGTGGGCTGGAACACGCGCGCGGGCAGCTCCGCAAGCTCGAGCGCTCGTCGCACGAGGTCGAGACCGCGCGCGCCATCGCCGAGGTGTAGGTGGACGATGCCGGCCTTGCCGCTGGTCAGCCCTGCCACATGGCAGTCTGAAGCGACGCGCAGCAGCTCGTCGAGCGTCGGCTGTGACGATCGATGGTCGCTGATCGCAAGCTCGCCGACGCCGATGATCGGATCGACGAACACGATGTCATCACGCACGCTCCCAGTCAGCGTGCGTGGCGGCACCTGGTAGCTGCCTGTGTAACACCACGCCGATAGCCCCTCTTCGCGCAGCCCGAGCGTCCGCGCCACGAGGTCCTCGATCGTCCGCGTCGTGCTGTCGGTGCCGAGCAGCCCGACGACGGACGTCACACCGGCGCGGGCGAGGGTGCCCATCGTGATCGGCGGCACGCGCGAGGCGAACCCCGACTCGCCGCCGCCGCCCGTGACGTGAACGTGGCCATCGATCAACCCGGGGATCACGATGCGCCCGGCGAGGTCGATGTCCTCGGCGACGTACAGCCCCGGCGGCCGCGCCAGCGACTCGCCGGCCCCGCCGATCGCGAGGATGCGGCCCGCGCCGATCACGAGATCTCGCCGCCCGTGCGACGCCGGCGTGTAGAGCTCGGCGTTGCGCAGGAAGGTCAGCACAGCGGCTTTATACAGGATCGTCGTAGTCGATGTCGGCGCTGGCTCGGTACCTGCATCCTTTCGCCTCTGGCACCATCCAAAGACTCATGCCGCGCACGGTCGCCACCTCCCCGAACAGACGCCACCCCGTACGCACTGGGGGACGTCTCGCCGTCGTCTTCGGCGATCACCACATCGGCGTTTATTTGCAGCTGAACGTGATCTGACGAGGCGTGTACATGTACGAAGACAGGTACTCGATCGGCGTGCCCACTTCCTGGATGTCGCCGAGCTCACCGGGCCTGCAGTACTCGCGTAGTACCGCGAGGTCGATCGGATCGTCGATCTCGAACCAACCGGAGTACCAGATCGCATGCGTGATCGTGCCGCTCGACTCCTTGGCTACGACCGCCTCGGCAATCCGGTCGCCTTCGACCGCAGGTGGCGCAGAGCCGCGAAATGCGGTCTTGGGAATCAGACCGCAACCCGCTAGCAGCCCCAGCGTGATCACGAGGGGGCGCATCGCTACTCCTTCGCGCATGTGATCTCCAGGTGGCGCGGCTGGGCGAGCTGCATCGAGAACACGCGAAGAATCCGATCAAAGATCGAGGCGTAGCTCTCGGCACTCGCGATTCCTCGCGCGCCACAATCAGTGTGGTCATCGCCAAGTGACGAACTGCTCGAGTCCGAGCTCTCCGTGCGTGACGAGTCGATGTACGAGACGCGAGCGGAGCCGAAGCAGCCCCCCACGAACAACGCAATCCAGCAGAAACGTGTCATCAGGTGCCTCCTGGCGTCGGCGCAGGTGCGGGTGGTGTCGTCTGCGTTGCATCTGCCGGCGGCGGGTTCGTATCGGGAACTCGATCGGCTGGCGGATCCGGCGGCGGTACGGGAGCCGGTAGCGCGGGCGGCGGTGCCACGGGCGGTGGAACGATCGCGGCGAGACCGCGCGCGAGCTCGGCCCCCATCTCTGCGATGGCCTCGTCGAGAGTTGAACCGGCGCCTCGGCCGTAGATGACACGGCGTGACGTTGCCTTGCCGGCCGCGAGCTCGATGACGATCAGTCGCATACGAGCATTCGCGTACACCGACGAACCACCCGAGGAGCTTGCCGCGCCAGCGGTGGTCGTCGTGGTGACCGTATCGGTTCCGTCCCCGTTGCTGCGGCGACCTGATTCGTAGCTCGACGCGCCGGACATCGAGTTGTCGGATGACATCGACGCGAGATCGAGCTGATCGAGGACGGGAACGACCACCACGCCATCGCTGATGCCCAACCCCAGCCCATCGAGATGGTTGAGCGAGACGCGCTTATCGAGCGCCTCGCCGCCGAGCAACGTACGCGCGTATTGCTCCATCGCCGACGCGGCGTCTGCGGTGCCGGCCACGCGCACATGGTCGCCCGCCGAATACGTCGCGCCTTCGGTGCGGGTGCCGTTCACCCAAAAGCCACCGGCTCCGATCGCGAGCAGCGAGTAGTGCAATTGCTCGCGGGGACCACGACTCTTGCGAAGGACGCCGGTTCGAGTGTCGACGAGGCGAGTGACGACCACGTGACCGGTTAACGTCACCGGCTGCGGTGGAGCCACCGTCACGGTCTGGACCGGAGCCGAGGTTGTCGCGCACCCGGCGACGAGCGTCATTGCGAGGACTACACTCTTCATCGGCCCCCCTGCAGTGCGGCGAGGAACTTCTTGTCCTTGAGCCAGTCCCGCGTGTGCGCCCGAAATAGCGCGTCAACAAACGGTACGCGTGCACGCGTCACGTGCGTGCCGCTGTATACGACGCCGCCGTTCTCGTCGGTCACGACGACCTGTGTGGCGATGCGGCCGCCATTGACGACGAACCCGAGCATGTACCACTGGAAGTCCGTGACAACGGCCTGAACGATCCGGCGCGGCCCGCCACCGCCATGGATCGTTCGCTCGAACCACAGCTTGAGCGCGACCTCCGGGGCCGGCTCGATCTTGATGGGGGACCAGTTCGTCGCGGCGTTGTATGCCGGGTCGCTCGCGGACATTCCGACTGGCAGCGGGTAGTAGCCGACGAAGCCCACGAAGGTGACTGTCGACTGCACCGTCAGGGGTTCTGGCGGTTTCACGGAAGCCCGCGAGTAGTCGCGCACGTTGGCTTCCGAGTCATGGAACGGCAGCGTGTGCGCCGTCGACGTGCCTTCGATTCGACCGAAGCACGCCGGCAAGCCGACGAGCGCCACGACGAGTAGCCCGAGCTGTAGCACCCTCACCATACTTCGACCTCGAGACCGCCGCCGGCGGAGATGGGTCCGGTAAAGTTCTGGCGGGACGACACGGCGATGCCGCCATACGAGGCCATCACCCGCAACCGGAACTGCTTTGGTACCGCGAAGACCGTCAGCGGAATCGCGGCCCGCAGCGTGGAGCCGTCGAGAGTTCCATAGCCGAGAGCGATCTCCCAGCCGTTGTGCTCGTACGAGAACGCATCGAGCGCGAGGTTCAGCTTGGTGGAGTCACCGTGCTTGTGCACGCCAACGCACGCCACGAACGGGCCGAGGCGCAGTGTCCCGCACGCCCGCAACGTCGTGCCATTATCCATCTCCATCGGCGCCCGTCGAACGGCGAGCATCGTGACCTCGGCGCTGATGCCGATCACACCCGTGAACGCGTCGTTGACCCGATTGGGCGCAGCCGACGGCGGCAGCGTGGCTGTGTCGCCAAGCGGCATCACCGGTGGGTCGGCGACATCGGCTCGTCCGACCGCGGGCACGAGTATCGCTATCACTAGGAAAACGGTCCGGAACATCGCCGCCACCCTAGACAACTGCGCCCCAGAAGGGCATCGCATGTTCATGCGATATCGCTTGATCCGGAATGGCGCACTGCAAGTTTGAATGGCTGCTTCGTGCTGGAG
>JAYVWH010000807.1:0-3583 GCA_043786265.1 Kofleriaceae bacterium
GCGACGATCGCATTCGGCATCCGCAACGTTCCCGATCGCGGCATGGCACTGCGCGAGCTCGCGCGAGTGGTCCGCCCCGGTGGTCGTATCGCGGTGCTCGAGCTCAACGACCCCAAGGAGAAGGGTCTGTTCGCGGCCGCTGCACGACTGCACACGCACCACATCGTCCCGCGCCTCGGCGCATGGCTCAGCGGTGCGCGCGAGTACCGGTATTTACAGTCGTCGGTCGCCGCGTTCCCGCCGCCCGGCGAGTTCGCCGACCTGATGCGCGCATCGGGACTCGACGTCCTCGAGGTCGCACCGCTGACGTTCGGCGTCTGCACGCTCTACCTGGCGACACCCGCCGAGGAAACCTAGATGAAGGCAGTACCCGACATGCTCGTCGAGCGCGTTCCGGCGGCGGCCTTCCCGCTGACCGACGCCGACCTCGACGCGGGCCTCGCGATCGCGAAGCGCACGCACGGGTGGTCGTTCATCACGCTGGCGGCCCCGGTCGCCGACGCACCCGCACTCGTCGCGGCAGCGAAGTCTGCGCCACTCGTCGCGTGGTCGTCGAACAGCCTCACGCTCGTCGGGATCGGTGTTGCACACGACGTGCGCGGCACCGGTGCCGAGCGTTGGCGTGATGTCGTCGCATCGGCGCACAATATCGTCGTCGGCGCGCAAGGCGACGATCCGCTCGCGCGTCCCCGCTTGCTCGGAGGCGTCGCCTTCGCGCCTGGCTCGGCTGACGGCGGTCCCTGGACCGGCTTTGGGGATGCGTGGTTCATGCTGCCGCGCTGGACCTATGTGCACGATGGTTCGCGCGCGGTACTCGTCCTCGCGATCGACGCGCGTGACGCGCAGCAGTCCGGCCGCTGGCATGCCGAGCTCGCCGCCCTGCGCGGCGCGCTGACAGCTGGATTCGTCGCCCGATCGCAGCCACCGCTGCTCACGCTCGATGTCGGCGACCGAGAAGCATGGCGCGCCCAGGTCCAGGCAATCACGGACGCGATCGCGCGTGGTGATTGCGCCAAGATCGTCGCCGCGCGCAGCGCGCTCGTCACGCTCGCCGGCGAGGCGCGCCCCGCAGACATGCTGGCCGAGCTCGACGCGCGTCAGTCGGAGACCGTGCGCATCGTCGTGCGGCCGCCCGGCGCGGGGACATTGATCGCGGCGACGCCGGAGCGACTGGTGCGCCGAGATGACCGCACCGTCGCCTGCGATGCACTCGCAGGATCGGTCGCCCGTGGTGCGGAAGACGCGGCTTCGCTGCTCGCAAGCGGCAAGGACCGCCGCGAACACGACCTGGTTGTCAGCGCCATCGCGTCGGCGCTGCGTGATCTCGGTGCATCGCTCGACATGCCAAGCCAGCCCAGTGTTCGCACGCTGCGTCACATGCTGCACCTCCACACGCCGATCGCCGCGACGTTGCGCGAGAAGCGCCACCTGCTCGAGATCGCCGCTGCGCTGCATCCGACGCCCGCCGTGGGGGGCACCCCGACGCGCGTCGCGACGGAGTGGATCGCCACGCACGAGACCGTGCCCCGCGGCTGGTACGCGTCGCCGGTCGGCTGGTTCGATCTCGAGGGTAACGGCGAGCTCGCGGTTGCGATCCGGTCGGGCGTCCTCGCCGGTGACCGCGCGCATCTGTGGGCCGGTGCAGGCATCGTTGCCGGCTCCGACCCGGATCGCGAGCTAGCGGAGACCGATCTCAAGCTGCGCGCGATGCTCGGCGCGCTCGGAGTCGCGGCATGAGCGCAGCGGTGCAGACCCTGTGGGCCGAGCTGATCGCGGCAACGCTCGCCGACGCTGGCGTGCGCGTGTGCGTGGTCAGTCCCGGCTCGCGGTCGACACCGCTGATCGCCGCCCTCACGGCGGATGGCCGGCTCGAGCTGCCGACGCTGATCGACGAGCGGGCCGCCGCCTTCTATGCGCTCGGTGTTGCGCGGGCGACCGGCATGCCGTGCGCGCTCGTGTGTACGAGCGGAACTGCCGCAGCGCACTACCTACCCGCGATCATCGAGGCGAGCATGGCGCACGTTCCGCTGATCGCGATCACCGCCGACCGCCCGGCCGAGCTGCAGCACTGCGGCGCGTCGCAGACGATCGACCAGGTCGGCATCTACGGCGGGTTCACCCGGGCTGCGTTCGATCTCGGTGCGCCGGCAGGCGGTGCGCCTGCTCTCCGCGCGGTGCGCCGCACGATGATCCAGGCCATCACGGCGGCGACGGGCCCGCAGCCGGGTCCGGTCCACATCAACGTGCCACTGCGCAAGCCGCTCGAACCGGCGCTACCGTCGACCGACGACGAGCGCGCACTCGCGAAGCTCGTCGCCGAGCTCCGACGAACGCCGGTGACGATCGCCCCGCCGCGGCTGATCGCAGATCGTGCCGCCCTCGACGAGCTTGCCACCGCGATCGCCGCCGAGCCTCGCGGCGTGATCGTCGCCGGTGCGCTCCCGGCGTCGTTCGGCGTGCACCGTGAGGTCGCATTCGATCTCGCGATCCGTGCTGCGTATCCGCTACTCGCCGAGGCGGGCAGCCAGCTGCGTTATGGAGTGCGCCCCGCCGCCGTCGCAGCGATCGATCACTTCGATCTCGCGCTGGGAATGGCGCCCGCGCCGAAGCTGATCCTGCAGATCGGCAGCGAGCCGGTGTCGCAAGGCTGGGCCACGGCGCAGGCCGCGCTCACCGGCGCGACGCGCTGGGTGCTCACTGACGGTGCGTGGCACGACCCGGATGGCTCGGCACGCGCGGTCATCGCGGGTGACCTCGGCGAGTCGCTCGCCTACTTGGCCGCGCGCGTGGCACCGCGAGAGGACATGACGTTCCCGGCGAGCTGGCGCGAGCTGCACGGCCGTGTCGCTGGTGCGCTCGACCGCGCGATCGCCTCGCATCCGCGTAGCGAGACCGCTGTCATCCGCGCAGCGCTCGACGCGCTGCCTGCAGACGCACTGCTCCAGATCGGCAACAGCCTGCCGATCCGCGTCGTCGATCACGTGCGTGGCGGTGGCGTCGCCCGCAGCGTGCTGACCCAGCGCGGCGCGGCCGGCATCGACGGCCTGATTGCATCGGCGGCCGGCGCGACACGCGGTGGGCGTCCCGTGCTGCTCGTGCTCGGCGATGTCAGCTTCGCGCACGACGCGGGCGGCCTTCTCGCGGCGCGCGAAGCGGAGGGCCCGCTCGCGATCGTCGTGATCGACAACGGCGGCGGGCGCATCTTCGAGCAGCTGCCGATCGCGCGCACCACGCCTGCTGCGACGCTGCAGCAGCACTGGCTCACCCCGCCCGCGCTTGATCCCGCTGCGGTCGCGACCGCATTCGGGCTGCGGTCCGTCACCGCGGCTGCACCCGCCGCCGTCAGCTCCGCGATTGCGAGCGCACTCGCGACGCGTGGTGCGACTGTGATCCACGCACCGGTCACCGCGACAGGCGCGCACGACGTCCGACGCGACGCGCTCGAGCTGTTGTCCTCTTCGTCCCCGATTCGCACGACGGGTGCCGTCAGCACCGTAGGAGTCCCCCATGTCTGAGATCACCTGGAAGCGTCACCCTGGCTACGAAGATATCCACTACGAGACCTGCGCCGAGGGGATCGCGA
>JAYVWH010000808.1:0-2469 GCA_043786265.1 Kofleriaceae bacterium
CTCCGCTTCTAGATCGACCGTCGGCCGGGTCCTCGCACATCGAAGCCGCGAGCGTTTGCCCGCGCCGTGACGCTAGCCGAGTGCAGCCGCGATCTTCTCAGCTGCGCGCGTCGCGAGCGCCATGATCGTCACCTGCGGATTGACGCCGAGCGCACTCGGCACGGCCGCACCATCGACAACGTACAGGCCCGCGCAGTCGTGCATCTGGTGGTTCGCGTCGATCACGCTCGCCGCCGGGTCGCGACCCATCCGCGCGGTCCCCAGCGGGTGATACGCCGACAGGTCGAGATCCCACGCGCGGACATTGGCGCGGCGCAGCGCCGCGAGGTCGGCCTCCGACGACAACACGTCGAACCCGGCGATCGGCGTGTGGACCTTGGACGCCCCCGCTGCGAAGAAGATCTGGGCGAGCACGTCGACACCACGCTTGATGTGCGCGACGTCCTTGTCCTGCAGCCAGTACTGGATCATCGGCTGCCCCATCACCTCGCTGACTCTGCCGCGCGAAGTGTCCTCGACCATGAAGCCAAAGCTCGCGACGTGGTCGTAGCTCTCCGCGATCCGGATCAGCTCGGGACCCAATAACTGGGTCATGCTCATCGTCATCTCCAGCGGCACGCTCGCGCCCTCGAACAGGATGCCCTCGTCGTGCAGCTCGTGAATGGAGTAGCCCTGCGGGATGCCCTTCCACGGCAGGATCTGCTCGGCGAACTCGGCGAGGACACCGCACGCCGGATGGATCGATAAATTCCTGCCGAGCTGCCCCGAGCGTGCGCCGAGACCCTGCGCACCGAGCACGAGCGGCGTCATGATCGAGCCGCACGCGATCACCGTGGCGCGGGACCGGATCGTGATCGTCTTGCCGTCCTCGGTCTGCGCGACCACACCGCGCGCACGCCCTGACTCGACGATCACGCGCGTCATCTTCGCACCGGTGAAGAGCTCGGCGCCCGCCTTCAGTGCGAGCGGGATGTACGAGACGTTCGTCGAGCGCTTCGCATCGGTCGGGCAGCCAAAGCAGCACACGCCCTGGCCGTCGCACTCGGGTGCGTTGCGCTTTAGCGGGCCATGTTGCGTGATACCGAGCTTGTCGCAGCCGCGCGCGATCACGCGGCCATTCCCGCCGAGGTGCTCGGCCTTCGCGTACTCGACACCAAGCACGGCCTCGACGCGATCGAAGTACGGCGCGAGCTCGGCGGGGCCCAGCTCACCGAGACCGAGGTCATGCTGCCACTCGCGCAGCACGCGATCCGGGGTGCGGTAACACGTGCCCGAGTTCACCGTGGTCGTTCCGCCGACGGTCTGCCCGAGCGGGATCGGGATCGCGACATTGCCAACCGAGAACGTCGAACCGCCGCGCCGGTACAACTTCTGCTGCATCTCGAACGCGCGTCCGGTGAAGTGCGTGCGATCGAAGTAGTGACCTTCCTCGACGAACACGACGGCAAGCCCGGCCTCGGCAAGCTCGCGTCCCACGACCGCACCACCCGCGCCGGTCCCGACGACCACGACATCGCACTCGACCGCGAGGTCACCGCCGAGCGTGTTACCGGCGTGCACGCGGTCGCGCATGTACGCGGGCTTGCTCTCGGCGCGCGGCGCGATCGTGTCGTACACACAGCCCAGGCTCTTGTAGAGCTTGGGATCGTCGAAGTGCGCCATCTTCAGCGGCGTCAGCAGCGCGCGCAGCATCAGCCGCCGCACCGGATCACCACGGCGCCAGCTCTCGAGCACGTCGAAGCGCTGCTGTGGCTTGATCCGCACGAACGGCCGGCGCGCGTCGATCCAGCTCGCCGCATCGAGTGCGCGCAGCAACCCCTTGAGCCCGAAGCTCAGCTGCGATGGCAGCTTCGCGACGAACTGCTCGACCCTGTCGACCGTCGCAGCGGTTGCCGCCGGCAGATACCGGCCGGCCGGCAGGGCGGTCTCTGCGACCGCCAGCAGGGTCCTGCGTTGCGCCTCACTCAGCTCCGACACGATTCGACCCTACCTGAATTGGTCGGACCTTTCAAGCGGGTGTCAGCTAACGTGCGTAAACTGCATCGAGAAGTCCGTAGGTCCCTTCGAGGCGCGCCCCGAGGAAGAACGTCTTCTGATCGATCTCGAGGTCGGCAGCGAGGCGCAGGCCGCTCGCCTGGTTCATCCAGTAGGTGAACCCGGCCTCCGCCTCGAACCGCAGTGCCTTATCGCTCGCAGTGTTGCCGGTCATCATCGCGGTATAGCCGTCGCTCGACACCCGCAGGTGACCCGCGAGGTCGAGAGCACCGAACGGATCGCCGTGCTCGCCGTAGGTGAACCGGCGCAGCCGCGCGCCACCACCGAGTGCCCACGGTGACGGCGTCGCCGGATCTGCGGGGGCGAACAGGCGGTAGCGCGCGAAGCCATCGGCGCTCACCTCCATCTTGTCGCCGTCCATCTGCATGCCGTAGCCGGCCGTTGCGATCACTTGCTCGACGCGACCGCACGAAT
>JAYVWH010000809.1:0-2660 GCA_043786265.1 Kofleriaceae bacterium
CGATCGGCGTCCACGTCCAGTGCCCGATGGTCAACCTCAACGCGATCGCGCTGCGCGTCGGGGGCGAGACCGTCGTATTGCGTGACCCGGATCTTGGCGTCGTCGTGCGCCGCGTCGAGTTCGACCACGCACTCGCAAAGGTCGCGATGGCACGCGGCATCGACGTCCGCGACAACACGCCGGTCCAGGCGATCACGATTGCCGACGACCACGTGCGTGTCGAGACCGAAACCGGGGAGGTGTTTCGCGCCCGCGCGATTGTCGGTGCCGATGGCGTGTCCGGCATCACGCGGCGGGCCGCGGGCTTTGCACCTCACGCGTTGCGGGCACAGGTCGTCGAGCTCGACACCGAGGCCGTCGCCGAAGATCTGCCGCGCGACACGGCCGTGTTCGACTTCTCGATGCGCGACTTGCACGGCTACGCGTGGGACTTCCCGACCGTGGTCAATAACCAGCCACTCGTGTGCCGCGGCGCGTACGTGATCCACAACCTCGGGCACGACTCGCCCAAGCAGCGGATGGCCCAGTACCTCACGGCGCGCGGCCTCGATCCCGCGAGCTACAAGCACAGGCAGTTCGCCGAGCGTGGCTTTGCCCCCGGTAGCGAGATCGCCCGTCCCCGCGTTCTGCTCGTCGGCGAGGCCGCCGGCATCGACATCGCTACCGGCGAGGGCATCGCACAGGCGATCGAGTACGGATACGTCGCCGGCCCGTACCTCGCCAAGGCGTGCGAGCGCGATGACTTCGGCTTCGGTGGCTGGCTACCGCACCTCGAGCACCGCCACGTCGGCTGGCAGCTGCGCATCCGCCACATCTGCTACGAGGCGTTCTACGGCGAGAAGCGCGACATGATCGAGCGAATGCTGCCGAAGATGCAGGCGCTGATGAAGATCGCTGTTCAGGACTTCGCAGGCAAGCCGCTCTCGAAGCTCGCGATGCTTCGCGGTAGCGCGCAGTTCCTCAAGGCATTCGCGCGCGAGAAGATGCGGAGCCGTGACTAGCCCTTGAGAGCGTGCACGATCGCAAACGCGATGCCCGCGACCGCGACGACAGCCACCGCAATCACCGCGAACACCCAGGCCGGGACCTTGGCACCCACGGGCGCCGCGGCCGGGACCCTCGCCGCAGAGGTCCCCTGCGCGGTGGTGCGGCCCATGCGGACATCCGTAAACATCGAGCGCAGCTCCTCGAGTGTCGGGCGCTCCTCCGGAAACTTCGCCATCATTCGCTCGATCGATGCCGCGAGCGCAGGCGGCGTCTCCGGCACGAGCGTCGCGGGAGACGGCGCGGGCGTCTTCAGGTGATGGATCAGCAGGTCCATCTTCTCGCCCTTGAACGGCAGCTCCTTCGTCAGCATCTTGTAGGCGAGGATGCCGAGCGCGTAGATGTCAGTCCGGCCGTCGGCTTGCTTACCGCGTGCTTGCTCGGGCGCCATGTACTCCGGCGTTCCAACGACAAAGCCGGTCTTGGTCTTCGTCACGGCGCGCGGATCATTGCCCGACAGCTTCGCGAGCCCGAAATCGAGCAGCTTGATCTTGCGCTGGCCGCGCTGCGACACGAGGAACACGTTGTCGGACTTGAGATCGCGGTGAGTGATCTGCTTCTCGTGCACGGCTTGCAGCGCGTCGCAGATCGCATCGAGGATCTCGACGGCTTCGAGAGCCGGAATCGCGCCGCGCTCGATGCGCCCGGTCAGGCTCTCGCCCTCGAGCCACTCCATGACCAGGAACTTGCGACCATCGGGCAACACGCCGAGCTGGAAGATGTCGACGATGTTGCTGTGGTGGATCTCGTTGACGAGGCGGGCTTCCTGCTCGAACCGAGCGACCATGTCCTTGTCGCGGCAGAACTGCGGTCCGAGGACCTTGATCGCTACGCGCTTGCCGATGCTCGGGTGCTGAGCGCCGTAGACGACGCCCATGCCGCCCTCGCCGATCTTCGCCGCGATGATGTAGCCGCCGACATCGGAGCCCGGCAGGAGCTCGTCGCCGTTGACGGCACTCAAGTGCTTCGTGGTCATCGCGGCCCTGCCCCCCATGTTACTGCTATGTCGACACGATGAGCGAGCGCGCGGCCAAGCAAGTGATCGTCATGCGCAAGGATCGACGCGATCACCGGCGCGCTAGGCCTGCTCTAGTCTAGTTGGGTCGGTGCTTCGCGAGCCAAGCGTCTGCTTCGCGCGCGACGTTGACGGCCGGCGCACCGACATCGATCGCGACGGGGTCGCCAGTGATCCGCTGCAGCGCACGCTGCGCGTAGTAACGAATCAGCGGGTACTCGTGCGACAGCATCGGCACGATCAGCGGAATCGCGTCACGGTTCTTCGTCTCGCCCCATACCCCGATCGCAACGGCCTGCTCGTGCGGCTTGCCGCGCTCGAGCGTCGCGCGCAGTGCGTTGACCGACAGGTCATCGCCGTAGAGCGCCTTGAGCGGCGCCCGATCGTAGCTCTTGTGCCACCACTGCTCCATCGTGGAGACAATTCCCTCGACCGACTTGTCGCTGTGGCACAGCGCGCACTCGAGCGGGCGGTCGTTGTTGACCCGCTTGGGCTCGGTCGGCGAACCGATGCGGTGGTATCGCACCAGGCCGTAGTCGAGGCCCATGTTCTTCTTCGCCATGTGGCACGCGATGCACGACGTGCCCGCGCTCCCCTCGGC
>JAYVWH010000810.1:0-1782 GCA_043786265.1 Kofleriaceae bacterium
CCCCGCCGATCGCCCCGGCGGCCGCAGCCGAGACGCCATCGACAAACGCCTTGACCGAACGATTGTCGGCGATGCGATGGAAGTACGGCGCCGGGATCACGACGAACAGAAAGCACGGCAGGAACACGCCGATGGCGGCGACCGACGCCCCGGCATACCCGGCGACCAGGAAGCCGATGAAGGCCACCGTGATCACGACGGGACCGGGCGTGATCATCGCGACGGCAACTGCGTCGAGAAACTGTCGCTCGGTCAACCAGCCGAAGTGCTCGACGACCCCTCCGTGGAGAAACGGAACGATCGCGAGGCCGCTTCCAAAGACGAACGCGCCGGCCTCGGCGAAGTAGATCCCGATCTTCCACAGGGTCGAGGTCGCCACGGGACCGTGGAGGCCGGTCAACCAGTAGCTCCACGGCATGAACGCGCCGGCGTTGGCTGCAAACCCTGGGCGAATGCGCACGAGATACACGAGTGCACCGCTCGCGACGAACACCCAGATGATCTCGGACTCCGTCAGCGCCGTCACTGCGACGTTGACCCCGAACACCACCCATAGCAGCGGATCCCTTGCGAGCGTCAGCTTCGTCAGCTTCTGGACGCTCCGCGCGATGATCGCGATCACGGCGGCGCCGACTCCGTAGAACACGCCCTGCATCCACGGCAGGCCGCCGAGCTCGACGTACGCCGCCGCGAGACCGAGCACCATGACGAACGACGGGAGGATGAATGCGAGCGACACCAGGGTCGCGCCGAGCAACCGGCCTCGGACCCAACCGAGATACATCGCGAGCTGTGCGGCGAGCGGACCCGGCGCGAGCTGCGCGAGTGCGAGCCCGCGCACGTAGTCCTCCTTGCTGATCCAGCGACGCCGCTCGACGAGATCGCGTTGCATGTAGCCTGCGAGCGCGATCGGGCCACCGAAACCGAGCGTGCCGAGCCGGAGGAAGTAGCCGACGAGTTGCCGGAGCTTGATCGGGACGAGCTCGGTCTCACTCATGACCTTCGAGCTCCGGTTCGCGTTGCATCACGCTGGCTCCTTCGAGGCCCCTCGGCGAGAGGCTGGTCGCGAGCTCCGCGCGTTCGCCTGCGCGGCGCGGGTGCAGCGGCGGCGAAACCAACCGCGGCCGGTACGGCGAGACGGCGCATGAAACGGATATAACACGACGTTATTGCTGTTTCGGTGTTACCGCGGGCATGATGGCGGCGTGCCCGCGCGGTTTTCGACGCGACGTTCCGCGCGAGCCGCCACCTGCAGCGGCGGCCCCTGCCCATGTTGACGTTTCCTCTCCTTCTCGCCGCGGTGATCCCGCTCCGAGTCACGACGGCCCCTCGCATCGACGGCCATCTCGACGACTCGTTGTGGGCAACGACGCCGGCAGTCGACACGTTCACCCAGTCATTCCCGCACGACGGTGACAAGCCGACCGAGTCGACGCGCATCCAGGTCGCGTACGACGACGAGAACGTCTACGTCGCGATCGACTGCACCCAGACGACGCGGCGCCTCGCGCGCCTCACGCGGCGCGATCGCGACGTCGGTGACGACCGGGTCAGCATCGATCTGGACACAGCGCACGACCGGAGTAGCGCGTTTCACTTCCAGGTCAGCGCGGCCGGCGTCCTCGTCGACGGGCTTCGTTACGAGGACACCGAGCTGAACACCGATTGGGATGAGATCTGGCAGGGAGAGGTCGCCGCGACCGCGACGGGCTGGTCGGCGGAGCTCCGCATCCCGCTACGGATCCTGCGGCTGCATACTGGCGTCCCGACCTGGGGATTTCA
>JAYVWH010000811.1:0-4727 GCA_043786265.1 Kofleriaceae bacterium
GCTGCGGTTCCCGAAGACGTCGAAGCTGATGTCCGTGATGCACGAGCTCTTCGACAGCGATCCGGACAAGGCAGAGGATCTACTCGTCGCGACCGGCGACTTCATCGGGGCGGTGCAGAGCTCGACGCTCTCGCTGACCGACACTGCGATGTACGACGCATTCATCGGCATCGTGCCGCTGTTGCGCCAGATCTTCACGACCAACAACTCGAGCGGTGTGTCCACGCCACACCTGCTCGTCGATCTGATGGCGAACATGACGACTGCCGAGACCGCGCAGATCGAGCAATCGCTCGGCTGGATGCTGGAGTACAAGTCGCTCGCCAGCCGGCCCAACCCGACGCCAAACGGTCCCGTGGTCGACTACCGCCATAACCGCTTCTATCAATCCGGCGGCAACTGGGTCGACAATCGCAGCGGGCTCGAGCAGGCCGTCGAGCTGCTGTCGTATGCGGACTGCGGCTTCATCGGTTGCTCGCAGGGATCGCTGTCCACGAGCTGCGCCGCGGCCACCCTCCTCAATGGTTCGTTCGGCGATCCTGACGATGGGACGGTCTCCGAGTGGCTGCTCGGCGCGATGTCGAGCAAATCGCCGCAGACGGTGTCGAGCCTGATCACCTTCATCGACTGGCTCAACGGGTTCTCGATCCCATTCGTGTGCAACGGCGCCGGCTGCGCGCTCGAGGCACTCGGGTGCAGCTCGGCACGCGCCGACGATGCCGCCGCCCATATCCCTGCGCTCAAGTCGCTTGCCAACTCCGGCGGCCTCGATTGGCTCCTGCCGATCGCGCGCGTGTTCGACGCACAGCATCAGATGCCGGCGCTCGTCGACATCTTCGTGTTCATCGCCGACGACCTATGGAAGAGCGGCCAGTACGACGCGAAGGTCGACAACGCAAACAGCTTCGTGCGCCGGCTCGAGCCGCCGATCCTGTCGGCAGCCAAGGCCGGAGCGGTGGTCAAATTGCTCGCCGCACTCGACGTGCTGCACGGCATCACCGTTCCGGGCTCGACCGACCGCGCGAGCCACCTGCTCGTCGACACGATCGACTACGCGATCCAGCTGCGCACCGTGAGCGCGCGGCTCGCACCGGTGGCCGGCAGCTCGATCGCGACCGAGCTACTGAAAGTAGCGCGCACGATCAGCGCCCGCGTTGGTGCGGCAGGCGCGAACGCGGCGCTTTCCGCGGTCGTCCGCTACGGCACGCAGTACCTGACCGAGACCGCGATGGTCGGCGGCAAGCGCGTGCTCTCGCACCGCAACACGCGCAGGCTCGCGGCCGTCGGGCTCGATGCGTTCGCAGACCTGTCCGCGATCTCGCCAGCGCAGCAGGCTTGCTACATCGACGCGTTCCAGGATCAGAGCGAAGCATTTCTCACCGGCCGCAGCTTCGCGACCCTCGTGCGGCTCGCGCGCCACGTGAACAGCTCGCCGAACGCCGCCCCCGTCGAGGATTGGCTCGTGTCGATGCTGCGCGCGAATCCGAGTGGCCCCGTCGAGGCCTACCGGCCGATCTTGCAGCTCGCCGCGGCCGCTGCGTCCGCCGATGTCGCGGGTACCGACCTGTCGAATATCGCGAGCTGGCTGCAGGGCGTGGCGAAGGACAACCAGTCGACGGCAATGACGACGCTGGTCGCGATCGACAACATGCTGCAGAGCGACACGAATGGTGCCGCCGTCCAGATCCTTCGCAACATGGTCGCGACCGGTCCCGCCGGCGAGCCTCCGATCTCGGTGTTCGCCGAGACGTTCGGCGATGTCGCCAGTGTCGACACCGGCAACGCGTGTGCGATGCGCACCGTGATGACCGTGCCGATCCTCGAGCACGTCGTGGCTTCCCTCAGCGAGTTCCTCCTCGACGACGTCAGCGGCATCTCGTCGATCTGGAAGATCGTCGGTACTCTCGCACCATGAGCGTCAGGTGGATGCTGGGCGCGATGGCCGCGGGAACCGCCATCGTGTTGTTCGTGGCGACGCGACGCACGCCCGAGGCGACACCAGTGCTCGCACAACCGAAGGCGCAGCCGCAGCGCCCGGCCGAAGATCCGTGGCTGTCGAAGGATGCCGCGGCGCAAATCGTCCAACAGGGCGGAGAGCTCGGGTCGCTGTTTGGGGGGCTCGAGCTGGGAGGCCCTGCACCGTCGCAAGAGATGCGCGATTCGATCGAGAAGTTCGCGCGAGCGAACCGCGTCAACATCGAGCTGGAGATCTCCGAGGGACGACTCGACGCCATTCACTTCAACGTCACGTACAGCGGGTGCTGTGGCTACGAAGCTGCCGACGTGCTCGCAACGCGGCTGGACAGGCCAAGCGTAGGCGGTGGCTGCATGGGCGGCACGCCGATGTGGATCAACGACTGGGCGATGACGAAAGAGAACGGCACGTACATGCGTGCACGCGTTCGCACCAACCGCGTCGACGTGCGGTGGGAGAAGACGCTGACAACCGCTGCGCTCCTCGAGCGGGCGAACGGTCTCCTCGGCCAGGATGCCGTGAAGCTCAAGGCTGCGGAGCGCAGCCGCTGGGTCGAGTTTGGAAACCAGAACATGCTCACGGTCCCGTTTCCCTTCCAGCCGTACGGCTTTGGGTATGCCGTCGACATGAGGGACGCGGACTACGGCCTCCAGCTGGTCGTCGCACACGCACGGATCGCCGAGGTGTCGTTCATGCTGCCGGATCTGGGGGACGATGGAGTGCGGTTCCTGACAGCGAAGCAGGCGCTGCTCGCGACATGGGGACGGCCGCGCCTCAAGACGAAAGAGATGTGGACCTGGCGGAGCTCGGACCGGCTGGTGACGGCCGAAATCGGCATCTGGAGAGCGCACGTGTCGATCCGAGAGCTCCGCTAAGTGTCTCGCTGGTCGGTCTTGATTGCGCTCGCGCCTGCCATTGCGCACGCGAACACGCCCGAGGACGTCTACGGTGCCTCCGCGCGCACGATCTCGATGGGCGGCGCCGGCACTGCCCTGCCCGGCGACTACGCGGCGACGCACTACAACCCCGCCGGCCTCGGGTACTGCGAGTCGGATTCGCTCGCGCTCGACGTCAGCCGCATCCACCACAGCCTGTCGTTCACTGATCGCGACATCGCGCGCGCTGACCCGCTCGTGCCCAAGCGCGTGCGCGACCAGACCCGCTTCATGCTCGGCGGCTGCATCGGGCTGCCGTTCGATCTGTCGCTCGGCCTGATGCTCGGCTTCGGCACGCCGGGTGCCATCGCGCTCGATCAACAGACGGCGAACGAGACGCCCGCGTACACGATGTACGGCGAGAACCACAACCAGATCGTCCTCGGGCTCGGGCTCGCATGGCGCGCGACCCACGACATCTCCGTCGGCGCGGGGTTCGCGGCGCTCATCAAATCAGAGCTACCGCTCACCGCCGACTTTCCGATCCTCGAGCCTGATCCGTCCGATCCGTCCGGCTATCGCCCCGTCGGGTTCTCGCTCGGCATCGGGATGGGCGCGATGCTCGCGCCGCGGCTGGGTGTGCTCTACACGCCATCGAAGCGCTTCCGCGTCGGTGTCGCGTACCGGGGCGCGCTCTATCATGACCTCGACGTCGACGCGTACATCACCGCGAAGCTCATCATCGAGATTCCTGTCCCTGTCCACGTCGACTCGCTCGGCTGGTTCTCACCGCGCCAGGTGTCGGCCGGTGCCAGCGGCGAACCGGTGCACGACGTGACCGTGGCCGCCGACGTGACCTACTACCGCTGGGGCGAGCTCCGCACGAACGGCTCGAGCTATCCGTTTCTCAACATGTACACGCTCGATCCCGAGGGCGCGTCGGGTGCACTCGTGTTCCCGCGTCCGATCCGCTCGGGCTGGAAGAACAACCTCGCATGGCGCGCGGGCGGCGAGCTCCGCCTGCGTGACAACAGCGTCGCCGTGCGCGGCGGGCTCGGCTATCGGACACGTGCGGTCAACGGCGCCGACGATTCCAACGTCAATCTCCTCGACGGTCCAGTGGTCACGACGAGCGTCGGACTCGCATGGAAGACCGGCGAGGCGAACAAGACCGCGCCGCGCAAGCGGTGGTGGCGCTACCAGCTTCCGCACGTGAGCTTCACCGCGTCAGCGTTCGTCCGCCTCGATCACATGCTCGCGCAGACCGTCGATCACACCGCGATGCCGGGCGATGTCGTACCCGAGAAGCACTACAACTTCGGAGGCCAGGTGCTGCAACTGGGTGCGAGCGCGACCTTGGGCTGGTAGCTGGCCGGCGCGTCGCGTTTGCCGAGTGGCTCAGTGTGGGATGAACGCGATCTTCGCTGCGACTTTCGCACCCGGGCTACCGCCGGTGGGAAACGTCGCCGCCTTCACCGCGGTTACCGCGCACGCGATCAGTGCCGGCGGGACTCCTTTCGCCTCGGCGCCGGTCACCTTGCCATTCGCCGCCACGAACACGGCGAGCTGCGCCGTTCCGCCGAGATCGGGCGTCTTCGCGAGCGCAGCGCGATAGCACACGCGCATCGGCTCGTATGCTGGATCGAGCGCAGCCTGATAGTGCGGCGCCGCTGCATCGTCGATGTCCGCCATGTAGAAGTCCCACGCGACGACGCGCGGTCCCTGCTCTCCGCGCGTGCCCGCCTCGGCATCTGGCACGCGGCCGAGTCCGATCGCGTCCACGTTGGCCGCGCGCAGCTGCTCGACGGCGGTGACGACATCCTGAACTTTCGTGTCGGGTCCGACGAGAACGTCGACCGCACTGACGCCGGCGGCCT
>JAYVWH010000812.1:0-2800 GCA_043786265.1 Kofleriaceae bacterium
TTGGTGAAGTAGTAGTCAGCACCGGCCTCGAGACCGCGTTGCTTGTCTTCCTCGCGATCGCGATAGGAGACGATCATGATCGGGATCGACTTGAGACGAGGGTCACGCTTGACCGACTTCACGAGGTCGATCCCGTTCATGCGCGGCATGTCGACGTCGGTGATGACGAGGTCGAACTCACCATCGCGGACGGCGTGCCACCCATCGATGCCATCGACAGCGACGGTCACCTCGTAGCCGCGATTGCCGAGGAGCTGGCGCTGGACCTCGCGCACGGTGATCGAATCGTCGACGACGAGCACGCGCAGTCTGCGTTGCGCGACGGGAGCAGAAGCCGCGGCCCGGGCAACACCACCGAGTTGGCCCTTCTGCAGCATGCGCACGATCGAGCGCACCATGTCCTCGACGTCGATGATGAGCAGCGGGGTTCCATCTGTGAGCACAGCGGCCGCGCTGATATCGGCGATCTTTCCGAGCCGCGAATCGAGCGGGCGGATGACGAGGTCGTGCTCGCCGAGCAGACGGTCGACGGCGACACCGCACGCGTGGGCGCGATCCGAGAGGATCACGATCGGCAGCTTCGATGCCGTCGACGGCGTCTCGGGGAGGTCGAGGACCTGGTGGCCGGGAACGAGGCCGATGTTCTTGCCCTCGTGCACGAAGTACTGCTGGCCCTCGAGGGTCTGGATCGCGCTGTGCGTGATCTCGACGATGCGATCGATGCGCATCATCGGGAACGCGTACGGCTCCCCCGCGATCTCGACGACGACCGCACGGATGACGGAGAGCGTGATCGGCAGCTGGAGGTGGAACGACGTGCCCTTGGCGACCTCGGAGACGATGCGAACGGAGCCGCCGACCTCCTCGATCACGGAGCGCACGACATCGAGACCGACGCCACGGCCAGAGATCTCGGTCACGGTATCGCTCGTCGAGAAGCCGGGCGCGAACAGGTAATCGAGGGCCTCGCTGTCACTGAGGCCTTCCGCGACAGTCTCGCTGAGCAGCTTGCGCTGGGCGATGCGGCGCTTGACGCGACCGGGGTCGATACCGCGCCCGTCATCGGACACGGTCACGGTGAGCATGCCAGCCCAGTGCCGCGCTTCGACGCGCAGCGTGCCCTTCTCACGCTTGCCCGCGGCGACGCGGTCCTTCGCAGGCTCGAGACCATGGTCGAGGGCGTTGCGTAGCAAATGGTTGAGCGGCGCCTCGAGCCGCTCGAGAATGTCGCGATCGACACCGACCGATTCGCCCGCGATCACGAGCTCGACCTGCTTGTCGAGCTTGCGAGCGAGGTCGCGGACCATGCGTGGGAACGCGTGCGTGCCGTCGGCGAACGGTCGCATCCGCGTGCTGATCGCGGCACGGTACGCGCGCCCAGTGAGGTCCTCGGCGCGACGCGAGTAGGCATCGAGCTCTGCCATCATCGCGACGGTCTGGCGGCGGGCTTCGAGCGCTTGACTGCGCGCAGTGTCGATCAGGTGCGCGGTCCGCTCGGGCCCCCCGGTTGCGTCGTCGAGTGCGAACCGCGCGTCGGCGAGCAGGTCGGTGACCTGGGCCTGGCGCTGCGCGAGCTTGTGCATCGCCTTGACCAGCGGCTCGAACCGCCGCGTCTCGACGAGCGACTCGCCGGCAAGGTTCATCATCAAATCGACGGTGGTGGTCGCGACGCGAACGACGCGCTCGACGGGCGTCGCGACTGGCTGCGTCGCGCTAGGTGTCGCTGTCGTCGTGGTCGTCGTCGTCGTGGCGGTCGTCGTCGGCGCGGGCACAACGGCAACCGGGGCATCGGCAACTGTGTCGACGGGCGCAGGCGCAACGGGCGCCGAGAGGCCCCGCCGATGGATCGCCTCGATGCCTTGGGCGAGCGTGTTCACGCGGCCACCATGTTCGGCGGTCCACGCGTCGAGCGTGGCGAGGTTGGCGCCGATCGCCAGCAGCATGTCGGTCGCCTGCAGCAGCAGATCGAGGTCTGCGGGGCGGAGCAGCACCCGGCCCGCCTGCGCCGCTACGAAGCAATCCTCCATCACGTGAGCGAGCGCTACGGCGGCATCGACGTTGACGACGCGCGCTGCGCCCTTGATCGAGTGCGCGGCCCGCATCAGCGCCTGCAGCGCCTCCGCCCGGGTCGGCTCCTGCTCGAGGGCGAGCAAGCCGCGCTGCAATGCTTCCCCGTGGGTATCGGACTCGACGCGAAACAGGTCGAGCAGCGTCGCATCCATGCGCGCGAGCGCTTCCGTTGCCATAGCAACAGCCGGACGCGGGGCAGGAGCGGCTGCGCGCTTGACCGGGCGTTTCTCGAGATCGGAGATCGCGGTGACCACCGCATCGACGACGATCGCCTTGGACCCAGCGGACAGCTGGGCGTCCGTCTGCGCTGCGATGGCGCGCAGCGTCGCGACACCACCGCTGAGGACATGCAAATCAGCACGCGTGACGCGCGCTGCCCCGGCCGCACACGAGTCGAACAGGGCCTCGAGCGCCGCGGCGACGCGGACCGCCGCCGCGATATCGACGATGCGCGCCGCACCTTTGATCGAGTGAGCCGATCGCGCGATCGTCTCGAGGACGTCGGTCTCCGCATCATCGAGCGCGTCAAAGTTCGATTCGATCGTCGCGAGGTTCGTCGCAATCTCGTCGCGGAACAGCTGGAGCAGCATCGCGTCGGCCATCAGCCGACCGCCTGCCGCAGCAGCGTGAACAGCTGCTCGTTGTCGACAAAGCCCGCCGTGCTCGCGCCGAGCGATATCAGCCCCCGCGAGACACGCGCCATGCCCTGCGCCACCGTGACGGGGACCGG
>JAYVWH010000813.1:0-5967 GCA_043786265.1 Kofleriaceae bacterium
CGCGTGATCGTCAATGCCGCCGATCGCGCCGAGCCGGTTGGTCCGAAGTGGGATCGCCTGATCGCCGGGGGGGGCCAGCTTCGCTACAAGCAGACGAACGCCGAGCAGTACCAGCTGATGCATCACAAGCTGATGGTCGTCGACGACAAGGTCGTCGTGAACGGCTCGGGCAACTGGTCCGGCAGTGCGTTCTTCAAGAACTTCGAGAACTACGTGCGCTACCGCGACCCGCGCATCTCGCGGCCGTACGTCGCGCTCTACGATCGGCTGTGGCAATGGTCGCTGTCGGGCGCCTCGCTCGATGCGGGCAAGACAGCCGCGATGCAGCACGCCAACGAGACGAAGATCTTCTTCGGCAACCTGCACGCTCACTTCGCCGCGAACGCTTCGGGCGCCGCACTCGACGACGGCAAGGCGATGCGTACCGATGCCGCGGGGATGATGCAACCCGTCGACGTCGGCATGACGCCGAGCGACGCAGCTCGCTACGCCTACGAGTACGCGCGTGACGAGGGCGGCATGGACTTCCTCGCACTGTCGCCGCACGCGTGCGACGACGCGCCCGCCGAGGCCGGCGACAACGCGAACATGATCCCCGAGCAGTTCAAGCAGCTGACCTCGGTCGCGTTCGACGTCACCAAGAATTCGAGCGGCACGTTCGTCGCGATTCCTGCGATGGAGTGGAGCACCAACAGCTCGGGCAACCACGTCAACATCTTCGGCAGCAAGGAGCTCGCGAAGATGGAGCGCGGCCGCTTCGATCTGCTGTTCGACGACTTTCTCCCCGGTCGCGAGCAGGACGGCGACAAGCCGCTCGTCCAGTTCAACCACCCGCGCACGTTCCGGCAGCAGACCGTCTCGCTCGACGGTAACTGGGATCAGATCTTCGACATCAAGCTGACCGACATCACCAACAACTCGGACCGCGAGAAGAAGTTCAACGACTTCGGTCTCGACGACTACCTCCCACTCAGAGCCGAGCTACCGAAGTGGATCGCGGGCGACTCGATGCCCGACCGTACGATCGTCAAGCAGACGCTCGCGAACATCGAGACCGCCGGCCGCCCGTACATTCGCCTGTTTGAAGTTCTCGTCGGAAAGGGCACGAGCATCACCGGCGAGAACCACGAGAACTCGAGCCTGTCGGTCAACAGCACGACTGGCCAGGTCGAGCGCTACACGCGCGTCTCCGATTGGAATTACTACTTGCTCAATGGCTTCCGCATGGCGCCGACCGCGCCGCACGACAACCACTACGCGAACTGGGGCACCGGTCATTCGACGCGCACGGGTATCGTCGCGCCGGTCCTCACCGAGGCCGCGCTGCTCGAAGCGATCGACCAGCGCATGGTCTACGCGAGCGAGGACGAGGAGCTCCAGGTGCGCCTCTACGCCGACAAGCGTATCCCGATGGGCGCGAGCTACATCACGCACGCAGCCACCGCGACGCTCGATGTGTTTCTCTCCGACGCGGACTACACCGGAAACTTCGAGGTCGTCGTGTACGGTGGGATGATCGGCGGCGAGACCGTTGGGGAGCTCGCGCATGCAACGATCGCCGGCGGCAGCTGGCAGCAGATCAGCGTGCCGGTGACGGCGCTCGGCGACCAGTTCGTCTACGTGCAGGTCAAGGAGCCGAGCCCCGACCGGATGGCGTGGTCGGCTCCGATCTGGCTGTCGCGAATCTAGCGAGCTTGCATCGCGGGTGGCCGGATCTCGGCGACGGGCGACGACCGCCAGGACAGCGCGGCACCCTCGGCACACGGCCCGCGATGGTGCGGCCCCTTGTGACCTGCGGGCAGATCACACTCGACGCCCTCCCAGAGCTGGTCGGGGCATTTCTGCATCACGTAAGGCAAGCGAGTCATCTGTGGCTGCTCCGTAGTTCGGCGCAGCCTTCAGTGCAAGATTCGGTTCCATGTGAGGCTGCGTCGAAGCGGTTTTTTTCGCGGCACCCGCGCGCACTGCGCTCCTGGACGTCAGCAAGAACGCCCGTCACCGATTGGTGACGCTACTTCGTCGGAAAACCGCGCTTCTCGAGGAGCGCCTTGACGTCGGGGTCACGGCCGCGAAACTGGCGGTACGCCTCCGAGCGATCGGTCGAGTTACCGGGCGCCAGGATGAACTTGCGAAGCTTCGCGGCGGTCGCCTTGTCGAAGACATTGCCGGCCTCCTTGAACGCCTGGCGCGTGTCCGCGTCCATGACCTCCGACCACAGATAGCTGTAGTAACCGGCCGAGTACGCGTCGCTCGAGAACAGGTGGCTGAACTGCGGCAGGCGATGGCGCATCGCGACCTCGCGCGGCGCGCCGATCTTCGCGAGCATGTCGCGCTCGAACGCCTTCACGTCCGTGAGCGGCTCTTTCATCATGTGCAGCGCCATGTCGAGGATCGCCGACGACATGTACTCGACCGTCGTGTAGCCCTGGTTGAACTTGTCCGCAGCCTCGACCTTCTTGATCAGCGCCGCGGGCATCGGCTTCTTCGTCTTGTAGTGCAACGCGTACTTTTCGAGGATCGGCCGCGTCATCACCCACATCTCGTGGACCTGCGACGGGTACTCGACGAAGTCGCGCGGCGTGCCGCTGAGGCCCGGATAGTTCACCTCCGACAGCAGCGAGTGCAGGGCGTGGCCGAACTCGTGGAACAGCGTCTCGGCATCGTCGAGTGAGATCAAGATCGGCTCGCCGGCCGCACCACGCACGAAGTTGTTGTTGTTCGACGTGACGACCGTCTGGACTCTGCCCGTGAACGTCTCGTGGCTCTGATACGTCGACGCCCACGCGCCCGAGCGCTTGTTGGCCCGCGCGAAGTAGTCTCCGTAGAACAGGCCGCGGAACGCACCGCCGGTCTTGTCCTTGACCTCCCACACGCGCACGTCGGGATGAAAGCCAGGCACCTTGCCGGTGATCTCGGTGAACTGCAGGTCGTAGAGCTGCTCGGCCATGTACATCGAGGCCGCGATCATATTGTCGAGCTCGAAGTACGGCTTGAGCTGATCCTGATCAAGCGCGTACTTCTGCTTGCGGACCTTCTCCGAGTAGTAGAGGTAGTCCCACGGCTCGAACGTCTTCCCCGTCGCGCTCCACCCCTTGTCCTTGACCGCGATCTTCTGCATGTCAACGACCTCTTGCTTGACGCGCGCGACCGCTGCGGGCCACACGCGCATCATCAGGTCCTGCGCCTTCTGCGGATCGACCGCCATCGTGTTCGCCATGCGCCAGTGCGCGTGCGTCTCGTAACCGAGTAGCGTCGCGCGCTTCGCACGCAGACCGACGATCCTCACGATCGTCGCATTCGTGTCGTTCTCGTTCCCGTTCTCGCCGCGGCTCTTGAACGCTTTCCAGACCTTCTCGCGCAGATCGCGGCGCGACGACGTGAGCAGAAACGGATCGACGCTCGAGCGCGTGTTCACCACGGCCCAACCCTCGAGCTTGCGTTCGTCGGCGGCGGCCTTGAGCGCCGAGACCTGCGTCGCCGGCAATCCCGCGAGCTCCTCTTTCGTCTTCAGCGAGACCCAGGTGTCCTCGTCGGCGAGGACCTTCTTGTTGAAGTCCGTGAACAGGACGCTGAGCTCCTGATTGATCGCGCCCATCTCCTGCTTCTGCGCGGGCGTGAGCTTGGCGCCCTGCCGCACGAAGTCCTTGTACGTCTCCTCGACGAGGCGCTGCTGCTCTGCCGTCAGGTTCGACGACGTGCGCGCGTCGTAGACGACGCTGATCCGACCGAACAGCTTCGGGTCGAAGATCATCGCGTCGTACGCCTCGGTCAGCTTCGGCGACCACGTGCGATCGACCTCTTGCACATCCTTGGTGTTCAGGTTGCTGGTCATAACCGAGAACAGTGTCTCGGCGCGATTGAGATGGCGCCCGCTGTCCTCGAGAGGCACGAGCGTGTTCGCGAACGACGGCAGCTCGGAGTTGTTCGCGACGACCGCGATCTCTGCGGCGCGTAGCTCGATGCCCTTCGCGAATGCCGCCGGGAAGCGGTCGCTCTTGACCTGATCCCACGGCGGAACACCGCCGTACGGCCCGCCCCACACGGCCAGCATCGAGTCCTTGTCGGCCTCGGCGCGAAGTCGCTCGACGTCCAGCTTCGCCTGCGTGAACGGATCGATCTGCGGCGGAAGCGGAACCTTGTACTCGGTATCGGGAGCCCCGTTAGGTGGCGGCGCAGGCACCGTCATCTGCGGCTTGGCGACGCAGGCAGACGCGAGCAACAACATCAGACTGAAACGCGACAACGTCGACATCCGGCGGCTGTAACGCGACGGACGCGGCGACGCAAACGGTCAGCTGACAAGTTCGATCAGAACGGGATGTCGTCGTTGTTGTCGACGCGGCCGAAATTCGACTCGTCGATGCGCGGCGGCATCTCCATGTCGCGGGGGTCCCCACCCTGCGAGCTGCCACGGCTGCGGCCATTGCCGTTGCCCTGGCTGCGACCGGCGCGGGCGGGCTCGATCTTCCACACGTCGAGGCTGTTGAAGTATTTGATGTCGCCGCTCGGGCTGCGCCACTCACGGCCGCGCAGCGAGAACTCGATGCGGACCTCGTCGCCGACGGCCATGCCGTCGAGCTGCGAGCAGCGATCGCCGGTCAGCTGGAACAGCACGACCTGGGGATACTTGGGGTTGTCAGTGAGCTCGATGACGAACTCGCGCTTGGTGAAGCGCTCCGACACCTGCTTGGTGTCGAAGATAGTGTGAAGCTTGCCGGTGGTCTCGATGCCCATGCCCAGCACCTTACGGGTTGGGTCTGTCACTGAACAACTGCCGCAGACCGGCGGCTCGACGGGAGTGGACACGGGATTCGAAGATCCGCAGGGATCGTTCATACTTCCAGGTGCGTGCCCGACCCGTATCTGCTGATCACATTGGCTACTGGTGGAGCCTCGCTCGTATCGACGAGCCCTTAGGTCTCGACCGCGCGAAGCTGCGAGCACGCGCGAACCGGCTGCGGCGGATACTTCGGCAGCGACGGCTCGCGACACATCAGGAACGTCGAACCTTTGCCGCTCTCGATTATGCGTAGGTGCACGCACCGGTAACACAGCGAATCTGCGAACGGACGTGCATCGATCGGCACGGTGGCACTGTAGCAGTCGTCAAGCGGCGTTCACGGTCGCGCCAATCGCAATGCCCACTTAGGCCGCCGCGCGGTGCTTGCTGTATCGGCTGGCATGCGTTCGCTTCCCTTTCTCTGCGCTTCGGCCGCGCTTGCCCTTCCTGGTTGTTCGATGTTCATGCACTCGATCGAGAAGCCCACGGCCTCGGTGCGTGAAGTCTCGGTCTCGTCGGTCAGCTTTTCAGGCGCGACCGGCGAGCTCTCCATCGACGTGATGAATCCAAATGGCTTTGGTGTCCCCCTGTCCGGGATCGACTGGCAGCTATCGATCGGCGGTGCGAGGGCCGTGACGGGAACGGTGCAGCTCTCACAGACAATTCCAGCGAAGGCGCTCGCGCCGGTCGTGACGACGTTGTCGCTCAATTCAGGCGATGCAGTGACTGTCGCGAGCGTGCTCGCGAGCGGTGCGCGTGATTACCGCGTCGATGTGAAGCTCCACTTCTCCACGCAGGTGGGACAGATCGATGTCGATGTGAATCACACCGGCCAGCTCGGCAGCGGCATCGCCCTGCGCTGATTACTCGGCGCAGACGGCGGCTTGGGCCGCGCGCGCCTGGCTCATGTACGGCAGGTGCTTGCCGTTCTTGTAGGTCCACCACTGGCTCCACGCAGTGCCGTGCGAGCTGATGCGTGCCGCTGCGCGAGCATTGCAGCTCGCCGACAAGGCACACGATGCAGAGACTTCGGGGTGAAAGTGGCTGTTGATCTGCCACAGGCCGCGGTCGGTGCCGGCCGAGTTTCCGATCACGTTCGTGATCGTCGGGCGGAAGCTCGACTCGGCCTTCGCCACGGCAGTCGCGAGCGCGATCCGCGAGCCCGAGCACGGGATGCCGGCGTTCAT
>JAYVWH010000814.1:0-7737 GCA_043786265.1 Kofleriaceae bacterium
CTCGACCTCGACAGCTACGAGCTCGCTGCATTCGATGACGTCGACGCCGAACACCTCGCGCGCGTGGCTGCGCTCGCCGGCACGTTTGCATGGTGACGCGCGCCGCACTCGCGCTCGCGTTGCTCGTCGCCTGTCAGAGCAAGAGCGACGAAACGGTGACGTCGCCGCCGCCGCCGCGCGATGCAAAGATGGTCGTCCCCGTGCTCGCCGACGCCAGGGAGACCGAGACCGATGCAGCGAAGCCCGACGATCCCGAGGCGCCCGATCCGGGAAGCCAGATCGATGACCTCGGCGCGGTCCCCGCATGGCAGGCCGTCATCGACCGCGCGCAGTACCTCGCCCGGCGCAGCCAGCACGGCGTCGTGTTCGGCACGCTCGGTGATGTGGTCACTGTTGCCGTGCCCGACGCGGGCGTGCAGCCGACTGGCTACACATGGCTCGTCGACGATACCGAGGGCAACGGTGCGCTCTCGATCCGAGTCGAGCTCGGTGCACGTGCGGCGTCGGTCAAGACGGGCGACCGCGTCGCGCTCGGTGGTGCGTGGGTCCTCGACGACAATCACACGTACCACTGGAAGGTTGACGAGCTGACAAAGCTGCCGCCGGCGCCGCCGAGCGATCTGGTGGTTCCGCCGGCGCCACCAACGCACGAGATTGCCCAGCTGCCGTTGCCGCCGGGCTCGCGCACGATCTCGGTCGCGCGCGACAACGACATCGCCTACTTCATGGTGATCGGCCGGCCACCCGCGATCGACGGTGAGGGCTGGCCGATCGGCGACGCACAAGGCACGCCGGTATCGGCGCTGCTGAACCTACCCGGCGAGCGCCCGAGCTTCGGCGCGCAGGACTTCCGGACGCCCGACGAGCGATGGAAGCTCAAGCGCGCCACCGTCTACTGGGTGCGCATCGGCAAGGTGCGGCGACCGAATGGTCCCGAAAAGCCGGCGTACATCAACGCGCGCTCGGCGCCCGTCAAGATGCAATAGCGGGCCGGCGGCGGCGCAGCAATAGCGCACCGACGACGAGGATCATTGCCCCGGACTGCCCGGGCGCGGCCTCGGCTCCGCAGCAACCGGAGCGGGGTGAACGCGCAGCTTGCGGACGCGCGCGGGCAGGCTTGGTACCGATCGCCGATGCGGCAGCCGCTTCGGGATCGGCGGTCACTGCGCAACTCGCGTCCAGCGTGGCCACGAGCGGCTTCTGCACGCCGGCTTCGTCGCCCGCGAGGGTCACCACGCATCCCGCGCCCGACTTCTTCGCCGTGATCTGCGCGCCCGATGTCGCGTCAAGGATCACGTGTGTGCCGGGTGGAGCCGTGTAGGAAGTCCCACCTCCGGTACGCCACACGATGGTCGCGGCGCGTACACCGCCGAGAGTCACGCCGGTCCAGCCATCGCTGGTCAGCGGTACCGCCGTCGCGGGCGCGCCACCGGTGGCGGAGATGAGATGAACCGCGGTGGGGCGAGGACCCGCGATCTGGACCTTGTAGTCCGTGACGGGAAACCGCGCCGCATCGCACTGACCCTTGATCGTTCCGGTCTTGTAACAGTCTTTGTTGCTCGGGCCGCCGATCGTGGCCTTGCCCGACGACCGCACGACCGAGCTGATCACGAGCTGTGTGCCGCCGATCGTCGCCTTTGCGGTGTCGCCGTCGAGCGCGAGCTTGCCGGGCGTCCGGAAGCGCAGCTGCATGTAACGATCTTCGGCCGTGGTGTCCGCGCGGTCCACGACGAGCAGCGCAGCGTCCTTGCCGTCGACACTCGGTACGAGCACGAAGTCACGCAGTGCAAGGGGCACATCGCTGTCGCGGTGCTGGAACTTGTACGAGTCCGCGTAGTCGCAGCGCGCCGCGACCACGCCGCTCGCGCGCGAGGTGATGAAGTCGTAGCTCGTCTTCTCGCCCCACAGGCCCTGGCTCGGGATGTAGTCCTTCGGGAATTGCGCCGACACGACGGTCGGTGCATTGGTGGTCAGCGTCGATGCGGAACCGTACGGCGTCGGATCGACGATCACGTCGTCCTTGCCGCGCGACAGCGCGAACGTGCCGGCGTTGGCGTGGCGATGATCGGTCTGGACCGCTGCATGACACTCGGCGGCGAACCACACGGCGGCGTCATCCCAGCGTGTGCGCGAGTACAGTGTCCCGGTGTTCGCGCTGACGTACCAGGTCGGCCATGCCGAGCGCGGCGGCAGCATCGGCTTGTCGCCGACGGCGGCGAGCGCGTCGTAGAGAAAGTAGTCGCGATCGACGAGCTGCAACCGGACGAGCTCGCCGCGCGCCCACGCCTTGTCCTCGGGGGAGGCATCGCCAAGCGCGACCGCGGCGAGCGTGAGGACGTGCGGGCGGAGGTACGCGGTTTCCGCCTCGTTGTCGCCGCCGGGATAGACACCATCGGACGGCGTGAGCGCGTAGACGTGGTGCCGCATCAGCGACGAGAGCCACTCCTTGACGCCCGTGATCGGCATGCCCGCCTGCCGCATCAGTCGCGCGCCCAGCGAGTATTCGGCGACCGACAGTGGGCCGTACTGCCAGCCCTCGGGCCAGTTGCCACCGGCGAGCACGCCATCGCTCGTCAGCGCCTGCGCCATCTCCTTGCCCCACATCTCGCCGGCGACCTGCTGCCACAGGGCAGCGCCGTCGGCGCCCGCTTCGCCACCCTGTGCGATCGCGATCGTCGTCGCTGCGATCAGGTAGCCGGCGTAGTAGTTCGAGCCCGGCGCGGTCCTGCGATAGCCGTCGGTCGCGTACCACTCGAGCCACGCCTTCCAGCGCTGGCGCGCCTTGGCCTTGAGCTCGGGCGTCAGCAGCGGATTGCCGGACAGCCAGTCGTAGGCGAGCGCGGTGTACGGGCCGAGATTGCGGAGCGCGTAGCCGTGATCGCGACGCGCGGCTTCGTCGCCGCCACGTCCGTCATCCATCGCGTCGAGGTCATCGAGCAGCGCCTCGAAGAACTTGATCGCTCCCGCCGCGTGCTCCTTGCTGTCGGTCGCCGCGTACGCGACGAGACACGCCTGCAGCAGCTTTGCCCACTCCGCACCTTGATACAGCGCGCGGTCGTGCTCCTTCGTGGTGCGGCCTTCTTCGCACAGACGGATCGCTCCGACGACGGGTCCCGCGGTGAGCTTGGCGTGCGCGTGCCACGCCTGCTTGAGGCCGGCATCGAGGAGCATGCGCGGGTGCGGTCCGCTCGGCTCCGGCGGGGTCGCATGCGCGATGCTTGCGGTGAGCAGCGTGACGGCAACGAGCGCGCGAGTCATCCGCGAACCCTAGCACCCAGTTTTACTGACGATAGCTGCGCCTCCCGGCGAGGCCACCGTGAGACGCCTCGCCAGGTGAGCCCGAGCGCTCGGCGTTACTTGGCTGCCTGGCGATTCTTGATCGCGATGGCCTGATCGATCAGCGTCACGAGCTCTTTGCGCTCTGCGCTGTCGCCGGCCGCGAGCTTGGCGACGTCGCGAATGTTCGTGAGCGACCAGTGCTCGGCGTCCTGACCGCCGCGCAGCACGTCGGCAAACGCCGCCGCGGCAAACGCGAAGCGGAAGTCGGCCGACGAATTAGCGAACGAGACCGCAGAGCCACCGACCATGGGGAATCCTGCCTCGGTCGCGGTCGAGCCGGCCGGTGTCTTGTGTCGGATCCGGACCGAGCCGAGCGGCGCTTTTGCCTGCTTGCCCTTCTCGGTCAGCTCGATCTCGTAGAGCGCGGTGACCTGGTGACCTGCACCGACTTCACCCGCATCGACCTTGTCCTGGCGAAAGTCGTCATCCTTGATGTCGCGGTTCTCATAACCGACGAGGCGATAGCGCGCGACCATCGCGGGGTCGAAGTCGACCTGCAGCTTGACGTCCTTCGCGACGACCTCGAGCATCTGCGTCAGCTGGGTCTGGAACACCCGCTTCGCCTGGTCGGCAGAGTCGATGTAGTAGTTGTTGCCGTTGCCCTTGTCCGCGAGCTGCTCCATGAGCCCGTCGCGATAGTTGCCGGTGCCAAAGCCGATCGTCGACAGCGTCACGCCTTCCTTTGCGCGACCCGCGATGATCTTCAGCAGCTCGTCCTGAGTGTGCGGGCCGACGTTCGCATCGCCATCGGACAGGATGATGACGCGCGAGATGTGGCCGGGCTTGAGTGACTTCGCCGCACGCTCGTACGCGAGATCGATGCCCGACGCCATGCCCGTCGAGCCATTCGCCCGGAGATCGTCGATCGCGGCAGAGATCGCATCTTTGTTTCCTGCGCTCGTCGGCTCGAGCACCACGCGCGTCGAACCGGCATACGTGACGAGCGAGACGGTGTCGTTCTCGGTCAGGTTCTGCGTCAGCGTGCGCAGCGACGACTTCGCGAGCTCGAGGCGATCGGGACCGTCCATCGAACCCGACACGTCGACGAGGAACACGAGGTGCGCGGGCTGGCGCTCCATCGTCGAGATCGCCTTGGTCGCCACGCCGACGCGCACGATGTGACGACCGGCCTGCATCGGCGACGGCGCCGCCTCCATCACGACCGAGAACGGCGTGGTTCCGGTCGGCTGCGTGAAATCGTACCTGAAGTAGTTGACGAACTCTTCCACGCGAATGCTCGCGGCATCGGGCAACGAGCCGCCCTGGAGCATGCGGCGGGCGAGGGAGAAGGAAGCGGTGTCGACATCTGCGGCGAAGGTCGACAGGTGGTCCTTCGTCGTCTCCGTCCACGGGTTCTTGCCATAGTCGATGTGGGTGTTGCCGGCCATCTTGCCGTCCACTTCGGCCTTCATCACCGGCGAGGGCATGGTCACCGCGACCTGCCCGGCGGACGACCCCTCGTTGGCACCCGTCTCCAGCCTGGTCAGGTCGGCTCGCACGGCGCTCTCGGCGGTCCCGCCCGGGGGCGCCTTGTCCGCGCCGCGCTTGCTGCAACCAGCCGAAAGGAGGGTGGTACCGAGGAGGAAGGCGGTGATGGTCTTGCGCATGTGGCCATCTCGACGCACGCCGCGTCGGGGCGGTCTGCACCATCTCGTCAAACGTTGTCGCGTACCGGGGACAACTTCGCACCCAAGGCTTGTCAGCCCACGACGGTCGGCGTGCCGGGCGAGGCTGGCATCGGGGGCGGACTGCCGCCCCGCGATTCGTCGAGATTCACTGGCATGATCGTCCGCGGTGCCTGCGTCGTCGCCGCACCGGGCGCGAGCGTCTGGACGTTCGCGGGGCGATGGTGTTGCCACCAGCTCGCGGCGCGTTCGTCGCTCCAGGCCTCCTCGGGTGGGATCTCGATGGCACGCAGGCGCTTGATCATTTCGCGCGCATCGGCAGGACGATTGTCGGGGTCCTTCGCGAGGCACGAGAGGATGAGCTCTTCGAGCCCGCGCGGCAGCCAGCCGTTCACTTTGGGCCGCAGCTCGGGAACGGGCTCGCTCACGTGCGCTCGCATCGTCTCGGCCTCTTCGAGCGCTCGTGAGTAGACCTCGGTCGCGGTCAAGAGCCACCACGCGACACACGCGAGCGCGTACAAATCGCTACGCCCGTCGATCTTCATCCCGAACGCCTGCTCGGGTGGAATGTAGCCGGGCGTTCCGACGATCGCGCCGACCTGGGTGAGGCGACCCGACGGTGTGACGAGGGACGCAGGCTCGATTGCCACGGCGTGCACCGAATCGATCGGGTCGTTCATGGTGTGGACGATGCCGAAGTCGAGGACCTTGAGCACGTCGACCTCGTCAGCGATCCGGCACAGAAATAGATTTGCGGGCTTGATGTCGCGGTGAAGCAAGCCGGCCTCGTGCGCTTCTGCCAGCGACTGACACGCCTGGATCAGCAGCCGGATGACACGCGCTGCCGGTTGCGAGCCGCGCTCGCGAACGAGGTTGTCGAGGTCGACGCCGTCGAGCAGCTCCATCACGTAGAAGAACGTCCCGTCATCCGTCGTGCCGTAGTCGTACAGCGCGATCGTGTGCTGGCTGCGCATCGACGCGAGCGTCTGTGCTTCGCGACGGAAGCGCTCGCGGATCTTCGGCGCGATCAACGGATCGCGAAGGGCTTCGGGCCGCACCAGCTTGATCGCTGCCTCGCGCGCCAGCAATCGATGCTCGGCGCGCCACACTTCGCCCATGCCACCGATGCCTAGTCGCGTGACGAGGCGATAACTGCCGAGCTCCTTGGCGCGTGCTTCCGCCGACCGCGCGCGCTCGCGAGCAACGCCGACCGCCTTGCGCATGCGCACGAGGTTCCACGCGAACATCAGCGCGACACCGAGCGCGATCGCGAGGGCGCCCGCGGAGGCGATCAGGCTCTGCTTCTCGAGCCGATGCGTCGGCCCGAGCAGCACGCGCTCCGGCACGAGCGTCGCGAGGTACCAATCGAGCGGCGCTGCGATGCCCGCGCGCCTGCCGGCGACGGGCGCGACCGATGCCAGGTACTCGCCATCGGCTGCAGTCACCATGAAGAACCGCAGCTCCTTCGCGCTCACCGTGCCGAGCGCGCCGAACAGCGCGGTCAGCGCGGGATCCTTGAAGTCCTCGTGGCGCAGCAGCCGGTTCTCCTTGATTGCCGCTTCTGGTAGTGGCACCGACGGAAACGCGAGGATCGTCCCGTCGCCCGCGAACATCACCGTGCGCGCGCCCGCGAACGGCGGCCGTGAAATGAACGCGCTCAGCTCGCTGACGTCGAAGTCGACCGTGGTGACCGCGCGCAGTGCGCCATCGGAGCCGTACACCGGCTCGGTGACGGTCAGGCCGGTCTTCTTCGAGGTGAAGAACGTGCGCGGTGGCAGCCACACGCGCGCCTTCTCCTTCTCGGCGGCGATGTAGTGCGGGCGCGTGCGCGGATCGTATTTGGTCAATGTGGAGTCGACTGGCACTGGTACGCCCGATGCGACGCTGTAATTCTGCCGCTTCGTCCACGGCACCTCGGTCGGGATGCTCTCCTGCACGCGGAGCTCGTGGCTCGCCTCGTCGAGGAACGATCCGCGCATTACCCCTGACGGGAACGCGATGCTCACATTGGCGACGCCGGGTCGGCCCAGCTGCATGTCGCGCATGCGGATCACGACGTCGGTCATCGGGATCGTCGGATCGGCGAGCACCCGCAGGCTATCGAGCAGCGAGTCGGCCTGGTCGAGCGCGAACGCGACATCGTGTTGAACGTCACTGGCCTGCGCCGCGAGCTGCCGGCGCGCCATGCCCTCGCTCGCGTCGGAGGTAGCGCGGCGCCCGAGCAGCATCACGACCACGCCGGCGCTGATCACGAGCACCGGCAGGATGATCAAGACGCCGAGCGGTGACGCGAGCATGCGCCCGACGCGCTGAGCAGGTGGCGCATCGGCCAGGCTGTTGCGCGCCACGCTATCCACCGCCGCGAGTGTATCATCGGGGCATGCGCAACCTGCTGGTGGCTGCACTCCTGCTCGTGTCGTCGGTCGCCGCCGCCGACACGGATACCAAGGCTATCGAGAAAGTGGTGAAGTCCAGCGTCGTCGAGCTTGGCAAGCTCTCGGACGACGACAAGCTCGGTCTCGCAAAAGATGCCCTCGTGATCAACGAACGTGGCGGCATTGTCGATCTCACCGAGCGCGATGGCTGCGTCAAAGGCGCGGTCGCCGGCTCGTTCTACGGCTGCCTGCAGGCCGCGATCAAGCACACGCCGGGCGTGCTCACGATTGGCGTCGCCAAGGACGTCGGCTGGTTTCAGGGGCCGTTCGTCGTGAGCATCAATGGCTCCGACCCCGACGGCAATCCGATCAAGACCAAAGAGACCCACCGGGTCAGC
>JAYVWH010000815.1:0-6408 GCA_043786265.1 Kofleriaceae bacterium
CTGCGCGCAAATCCCAAGGATGACGTGACGCGTGTCGCGCTCGCGCGTAACTACCTCATTGCGGAGAGCTTCGACCTCGCGTCTGCCACGCTGGGCCCATTGCGTGACACCACGCCGATGAAGCAGGACGTGGCGGACCTCGTGCGCGACTTGAAGCTCGCGGCCTCGGTCGCCGGGAACAGCGAGGTCGCCGACGCCGCCGTCGTGCGAGGCGACTACGACACCGCACGCAATGTGGCGCTTGCGATGCAGACGGTATTCGATCGGATCGGTACCCCAAATCTTCCAATCACGGCCCGCGAGAGCCGCGCGTACGCGTTCGACGCACAGGGCAAGTACGCAGAGGCGCTCGCGGTGTTCCAGGAGTGCCGCAAGATCGCGGTCGCATGGGGCGACGACGCCGAAACTGCGAGCATCGATCAGAACATCGGCAGCACGAGGGCGAGCATGGGCACCAACGACTTCTATCAGAAGGCGCTGCTTGACTCGCAGAAGCTTTGCGAAGCGCAGGACGCCGAGGGCAACTGCTACTCCGTGTACATGCAGATGGTCCAGGTCGAGCGCGACAACGGTCGCCACGGCAGTTCGGACGACTATGTCCGTAAGGCATGGGCGCTCGCCGACAAGCTCGGTCGTCGGGACTTCGCGCGCACCGCGCGGTACGAGCTCGCGAACTCGTTTCTCGATTCCAGCCACTTCGCCGACGCGGAGGGCCTTGCGGTCCCACTCGTGACCGACTCACGAAAGGCGAATGACATCGGCAACGAGGAGAGGGCGCTGTTGGTGCTCGGCTACGTGCACATGATGCGCGGCCAAGGTAAGGCGGCACGTGGCCGGTTCCAGGAGGTGTACGAGCTCGGCACGCGTAGCGGCAACGGATGGATGCGCGCAATCGCCCGCCGGTACGACGGTGTTGCCTGGCTGATGGCTGACCACGACCCCGCGAAGGCAATCGTGTCGCTGCAGCAAGCCGACGAGCTCTACAAGACGCTCGCCGACGCTGGGATATCCGGGCGCTCGTACGTTCTTCGCGACCTTGCCGATGCGTACGTGCAGATGAAGCAGCTGGCGCAGGCGCGCAAGACCGCCGACGAGGCGCTGGTGCTCGCAGAGAAGTTTCAGCGCCGTCCGGACGTCGCAGGCGCGACGTGGCTGCTCGCGCTGATCGCGATCAAGGAGAGCAAGTCCGACGAAGCGATGACGCGCTCGCAGGATGCGCTCGCTGCTGCCCAGAAGACCGACGACGACGCGCTGTTGTGGAACGCGTGGCACGCGATGGCGAAGGCAAACGAGCTCAAGAACAACACCGCGGCCGCGATCGACGCGTACGAGCAATTCGATCCGACGAAGGCCAAGACGAAAGATGCCAAGCTGCGTGCTCGGCTGGACAATTACGACGATGCGCGCTCGCGCGTGGTGGGCCTGCAGAAGCAGCTCGACAAGGCCATGGAGAAGCCTGCGGCACAGCGCAGTGACGCACAGGTCAAAGCCCTCTCGGAGCGCATTGCGAAGACTCGCCAGGAGATGAACGCAGTCGTGCTCGATCTCAAGATCTCCAACCGCGAGGTGTTCCAGGCGCTGGCGATGGACCCGCAGAACCTGCTCGCCCGTGCCGACCAGCTGCCGAAGGATTCGGTCCTCGTCGAGTACTTCGTGGCCAAGGACGCACTCTACGCGTTCGTGATCGCAGCCGCCCTCAAGCAGCCCGCGGTCGTGCGCGTCAACGTCACCAGCGCCGAGCTCGAGGCGACGATCGCCGATTGGCGCGGCGCGACGCGATCGTGGCGGAGAACGAGAAGGTAAGGCAGCGCGACAAGGTCGAGGAGCTCGGGCGCAAGCTTGACCGCTGGCTACTCGAACCTCTGCGTCCACACCTCGCAGGTGCGAGCAGCGTGATCCTGCTGCCGTTCGGCCCGCTGTACTACGTGCCGTTCGACGCACTCGTGGTGTCGGACGCGGGCCAGCCAGTGAAGTACGCGATCGAGGACTACCGGATCTCGATCCAGACCGCCACGACGCTCGAGAAGCTGCTCAAGCCCAACCCCGTGCGCGGTACCGGCACGCTGCTGGCGGTGTCCAATCCCGACGGCAGTCTACCGGGCGCACAGACGGAGGTCAGCCGCATCGTGAAGGCCGGTCTTCAGGACGCAAAAGTCCTCACGCGCGGCCAGGCCACGGTGAAGAAGTTCAGTGACCTCGCCGGCAGCTATCGCTTCCTGCACCTGGCCACGCACGGCATCCTCGACGTGAATCCGCTCAAGAGCTACATGAAGATGAGCGATGGCCAGCTGACCATCGCGATGATCGCGCAGCTGCAAGGCCTCGATACCAGCAACGAGATGGTCGTGCTGTCCGCGTGCGATACCGCCGTCGAGGAGGGCAAGTCCAACGGCGACGAGCTCGTTTCCGTTGCGCTCGCCTTCTCGATGGCCGGTTCGCCGGCACTGGTCGCGAGTCTGTGGGAGGTCGGTGACGAGTCGACCGCCGAGCTGATGGCCAACTTCTATCGCGCGCTGCTCGCCGACAAGGGTGACCGGCTCGAAGCGCTGCGCGCGGCCAAGCTCGCGCTGTTGCGCAACGTGAAAGGCACCGCGAACCCGTTCGCGCAGCCGTGGCACTGGTCGAGCTTCCAGATGTACGGCGACTTCCGCATCCCCGGGCCAAAGCCGAATTAGTCGAACAACCGTTTCCACCAGCTCGCGGCGGGTCCCAGTGGCGACGCTTCGCTCGAGTCGGTGTGAGTGGCGAAACGCGTGGCCAACCTCGTGCGCCATCGCGGCGACCATCCCCAACGGATCGCCGAGCTTTCCAAGCTCGATCCCGAACAGACACGTCGTGTCCTGAATCCCGGCGAACCACGCGGGGGCGCCGGCGTGCGACCACTTGCTCGCCCGGCTTGGCGCCGCACGCAGCGAGATCCAGCGAGACCGCCATGACAACGCTACCGAGTGAACCCATGCGCGGCGTCCCGTCGCGGGCCGGTGGCGATCGGCGCCTTCGCTTCACAGAAGAACGATGCGCGTGCACGGTTGAGCCGAACGCCCGGCGTCGCCTGCTGGACTTGTGGACGGCCCGACCTGTTCCCATTCACGTCGTCCGCCGTCCACAGGGTCCACAGCCGCTGAGGTCGTCGCAGGCGCGCCCCCGGAGGATAAATTGGGGGAAGGGCAGAGAGTGCTCGCACGAACGCCGCCGAGAGGACGCGGCGGGATCCGGGAGCGATCGCCATACGAGAGCGTGCGACCTAAATCGCAAGAAGAGCAGCGACAGCGTCAAGCGGCACGAGCAGCGACAGCGATAGCCACGAGCGGCACGAGAGAAAGAGAACGACAGCGATGGCGGAGCTGTCACATGTCTTCCAAGATTCCACAAGTAGCCAAAAAATTGCGCAGCCCCATATTGGTCTTGTTTAACGATAATATCGGCGAAGAACATTTGAACCTTACATCGTCAACTGGTATGAGAAGTTATGGCTCGCGCTCGCAAACGTCATGTCCAGACGAAGCTGTTCGAGGCCGATGGCTCGCTCGCGCGTCAGAAGTTCTGTAAGGACGGCACGCGCGACCGGCGCAAGGGCAACTCGGGTCGCAGGCCGAAGGGCAAGCGCGCGGGCTCGCCGCACAAGACGCGGCCGACGCTGCGTGGCAACACGGCGATCCACATCTCGCTGCGTGTCGTGCCCGCGATCGGGAGCTTGCGCCGCCGGTTCATGTATCGCGCGATCCGCGAGGCGACGATCTGCGTGGCGATGCGCGAGCTTCACGACGGCGTCGATGGGACGTTCCGTATCGTTCACATCAGCATCCAGCGCACGCACGTGCACCTGATCGTCGAAGCGGATCACAAGCGCGCCCTCTCGCGTGGGATGCAGAGCTTTCAGATCTCGGCGGCCAAGCAGGTCAATCGCGAGCTCAGCCGTGATCTACCGGAGCGTCGTCGAGGGACCGTGTTTCCTGACCGCTACCACGCGGAGCTGATCACGACGCCCAGGCAGGCGCGCCACACGCTCAGCTACGTACTTAACAACTGGCGCAAGCACGGTGATGACGTCGGGCGTTCGTGGAAGGTCGACCCGTTCTCGACGGCGCCGGTGTTCCTCGGCTGGTCGTACTTCGAGAATCGTGAAGAGCTCTGGCGTGTGCCGGATACGTATCGGCAGCTCGTCGTCTACTTCCCGAAGACGTGGCTACTCACCAAGGGCTGGCGCAAGCACGGCAGTCTGGAGTTCGACGAAGTTCCGGGCGCGCGTTAGCCCTGCGTGCGGGGCGAGAGGGCAACGATCGCGACGAAACTCACCCAACTCACAGAGCAATGGCGCAAGCGCACCCTCGAGCGAGACCCGGAAGGTCATTGCTGGGGCTCGACGACCGATGGCGCCGGGCCTGATGGTTTGCCGAGAGGTCGGAACGTTCCGCGCGCCCAGTCATCGAGGCCTGCCGCATACCCGGGGCCGAAGCGTCGCTCCGAAGCGCCACCGGAGATGCAGTACCAGCCGTCAGGCTTCGACATGTCACATACGTAGCGACCGGCCGCACCGAACACCATCCGCTGTGCGCCGAGGGTGAGTGTTGTGACCTGATTAGGTGTCGTCGGACCACCGCGGTTCACGATTGGCTTCGAGTCGAGGAGCCAGGCAATCTTGCCCTGGAATACGGCGTTCTTGAAGCGAGCGGTGTGAGGCAGCTTGTGCGGATGTCTTGCGACGTCCTCGAGCGCGCGCGGGAATGCTTTCGCAAGCAGGCCGCGGAGCTGCTCGCCATCGACCACGTCCGTGTGCTCGAGCGCGAGTGCGGCATCGAGGTGGTAGCGATACAGCTCGAGCCCGACAAGGTCGTCCAGCAATCGATTCGCGCGCGCCTCGCCGAGCACGTCGTGCAAGAGCTCGCGGCACGCCCTCTCGTGAAGCGCAGTCCACAGGGTGAGTTGGGCAAAGTGCTCGTTGCCGGTCCCCGGCTGGGCGGTTGCCCACGTGACCAGCTGCTTGGCGAGCGGATGATCAGGCAGGTACTGCGCCCACACACCGAGGAGTTTCTTCGCGCTGGCGTCGCACGTGTCGAGGAGGAAGCGAGTGAGATCGGCGAGGCTCGCCTTCGGCGTCGCAGCGACGAGCTCGGCAAGGCGCTCGTAGCGCGAATGGCTCTCCGGCAGCGGCACCCAGCGTGCGCCGGATTCCTCGATCGGCCGCGCGTTTGCGGACACGATCCACCCCGCATCGGGCTCCACCGCCGCTGGCCGGCTCGCTTCTAAAATTTTGGTGGCAGGCGTGGCCTCGAGCATCACGGGCAAGATGCCGCCTCCCGGCGCGAGCACACCGCCGAGGACGTGACCGATCCGGCCGTGCGAGTCAGCCAAGATGCAGTCGAGCGCGAACAGCTTCGCGTTTCGCATTCCTGCTACAGCCGTCTCGACATCCGTGCTGGTTGCGAGCACCTGGCCCATATCTGCCTCGGAATGAGTCTCCCGGATGCCATGCCACTGCACGCACGGCAGCATGACCTCGGTATCGCTTTCAACATCGCCGACGATCGTGCCGCGCTCGCAATCCCAGAACGTCCACGTCTCGTCGGGCCGCTTTCGTACGGCTACCCTGGTGACGCGCCGCTGAAGTTTGCGCCATGCGGCGCCGTCGAACATCTCGCCCCGTCGACAGCGCGCGATGCTGACCTCGAGATTCGCGGTGCGGCCGTAAGTGAAGGCCCAGCCGAGCTCGTTGGTGCGCCCGAACGACGGGTACCAGACGCCGGGCACGCAGAACCCTTGCATGTAACGACCACCACCGAGCGTGGTGTGCGACGCATGCAACACGGGCGGGATGCGCCCGATCTCCATGTGCGGATCTGCAGCGAGCAGTGCACCGCCGGTCGCGGAGCGCGACGCGGCGATCGCGATCGCGTTGGAACCACCACGCCCGCCCGGAGCGAGCACCGAGAGATCCGTCGGCCACGTTGCCATCGGTGCCGCCATGATCTGCTCGGCTGTTGCGGCATCGCCGAGGAGTAGCCGCATCGCGCGGAGTGGCGCCTTGGTGCTTATCAGCTCGGCGGTGCCCAGCGCCGCCATCTCGATGAGCTGATTGAGACCGAACCACGAGACGACGCGGAGCAGGAGCAGGAAGTCGCGCGCGGTGTAGAGGCGCGGGCCAATGCCTGCGGCGCGTAGCAGCAGCGGCAGCCGCGTGCGCGAGCGCCAGTGTTGAAACCATCGGCATACGTGTCGAGGACCGAGCGGACCTTCGGTGAGAGCTTCGACACCTGCTCGTCAAGATCGTCGGTGAAACGATGCAACCGCGTCATGCGGTCTGCATACCGAGCGACCGCGGTGTCTCCCATCAATGCGAGCGCGCGACCGGAGGCAACCGCCAGCGTCAGTTGCACTTGAACGAGCCGGTCGTACGCGTGGAACCACCCA
>JAYVWH010000816.1:0-4418 GCA_043786265.1 Kofleriaceae bacterium
CACGAGCTCGTAGAGCACGATCCCGAGCGCGAACACATCGCTGCGCCGGTCGACCGGCTTGCCGAGGCACTGCTCGGGTGACATGTGCGAGAACTTGCCCTTGACGTCGCCCGCACGAGTTTCGGTCGTCGCCATCGCGGTCTTCGCGATTCCAAAGTCAACGACCTTCACGTTTCCGTCGAAGCCGACGAGAATGTTCGACGGTGAAACGTCGCGGTGAACGAGGTTGAGCGGCTTGCGATCCGGTCCGCAGTGCTCGTGCGCGTAATGAAGCGCTGAGGCGGCCGCGGTGACGATCGTGATCACGTGGTCGAGCGGAGTCTTTTCCTTTCGAGCGGCGATCGTCGTCAATAGTTTCCTCAGGTCCTCGCCGTGGATGTACTCCATCGCGAAGAAGAAGGTGTCGCCTTCTTTGCCGATGTCGTGGACCTGAATGATGTTGTTGTGATGGAGCGAGGCCGCCAACCTGGCCTCGTCGAGAAACATCTTCACGAACGTCGGGCTCTGCGAGTAGCGCGGGTCGATCTGCTTGATCACCACATGGCGCGAGAATCCTTCGATGCCGGTCGCTGTCGCGAGCAACACCTCCGCCATACCGCCGGTCGCCAGATGTTTGATGATCCGATACCGACCAAATTGCTTGCTCGCTGCCATAGAGGCGGTGCTCAGCAGCGGTCATGCCAACGAAGCGCGACACGCGGTGACATCGGTTCGAGTCGCCCCTTGTCGTACATGACGAGCTGGCATCGCGGGTGCAGAGACGATTGGAGCGATTCAAACCGCTTCAACAATCACTCGAAGGAAAAGTTCTCAATGTTCAAGTTTCGCTCTATCCAGTCTCTCGTCGCCATCGCCTCGGTTGTCGGTCTTGCTTCCACGTCGCTCGCCGCCACTACGGCGACCGTGCCGCTCAGCGGAACCGTCACGACGACGTTGCAGGTGACCTCGTCGACCGCGTCAGGTGCATCGTCTCTCGACCTCATGAACGGTCAGCAGATCGTCAAGGTCGCCGACGTCAGCATGAGCACGAACAACGAACAGGGTCTGACGTTGACTGTGTCGTCGGGCAGTCTCACCAAGACGGGCGGCACCTCGATCGCGTATCAGGTCACCAGCGTGGCCGACGCCGCCACGGCGCCGACCGCGTTCGCGATCGCGTCGGGATCGGACTACACGGTCGGAACCACCGGCACCGGCTCTTCGGCTGTCGACCTGTACATCAAGTACACGCCGGCCTCGGCGCAGGACCCGGGCGCGTACACGGGCTCGATCAGCCTGACGGTCTCGGACAACCCCTGAGCCGCTGGGAGTTGAACGATGACCAACGTGCGGCGATCGAGCGCTCTAGCAGCGGCACTCCTACTCGGAGTGACTGCGAGCGCTCTCGCCGCACCGCCGTCGGTCACTGCGACCGCGACCGCCGGAGCTACCAACCTGAGCATGGACTCGGGAGGATCTACGGTGACGAGGATCGTAAAGGTGGCCGACGTCTCGATCGCGAGCGATGGAGTGAACAGCTTCACGCTGTCGGTCACGTCCGGAACGTTGACCAAGCCCGGTGCCACAGCGGTTCCGTTTCAGGTAGCGCTGGTCGACGTCACCGCACAGTCTCCGAGCGCTTCTGCGTTCACGACGCCGCCAGGCACGCTCCTGACGTACGGCGGAAGTGGTTCACTGCAGGTAGCGCTCTACATCAAATACTCGTTGCCGGTCTATCAAGACCCCGGAACGTACAGCACGCAAATAGGTCTCGAAATTTTCGCGAACTAGTCGAAGACAGGAACATGAAACATGCATTCCTGGTGGTGGCTGCGATATTCGTCCACCTCGCCGCCGAGCGGGTGGGCGCGGCGTACACCCTCGAGCCGATCTCGCGCGTGTTCGCCCCTGCGGGCTCCGGCTCGACGCAGTCCTTCCAGCTGACGAACAACAGCGCGGAACGTGTTGCGGTGACGGTCTCCTTTGCGACGCTCGATCTCGACGTCGATCACAAGGAGACGAATCGCGCAGCCGACGACGACTTTCTCGTCTATCCGCCGCAAATCCTGCTTGCCCCCAACGCCAAGCAAACCATCCGCGTCACGTGGCTCGGCACGCCGACTCCGGCGAGCGAGCTGGTCTACCGAATGGTCGTGCAACAAGTTCCTGTCGAGCTACTCGACAAGTCGGCGCCAGCGACTCCGACCGGCAAGCTGAACGTTCTCGTGACCTACCGTGGATCGCTCTACATACGACCCGCCGCAGCGGCGCCGAAAATCGTGCTCCAGTCCGCAAGGCTGACGAAGGAGAACGAACGGACGAATCTTGTCGTCACGCTCCACAATGACGGTACCTCCATCGGACTCGTGAAGGGATGCACCCTCGTCGTGAGAACGCCAAAGGGGATGATCGATGTTCCTTCGACTGCCGTGACCGGGATCAACGACACGCGTCTCCTCGCGCGCCAAACGCGTCGCTACACGCTGCCATGGTCGGCGACGCTCGAACCGGAGATCCAGAGCATCACCGGCACGTGCACCTTCAGCAAACCGTAGCTGTGTGTTCTCACTCAAGAACAGCAGCCGCGGCTCGGCGTACGCCGGGCTGTTATTGGTGGTGTTGGCCATCGGTCGCGTGGACGCGCAACCGCGGCCGTCAGAACCAGCCAATGCGTCCACCGCGCGGAACGAAGAGTCCGAAGCCGAGGTGTTTGCCCGGGTGTTCAAGAAGAGCGCACGGCCGGGAAACATCCCAGCCACGTTGGCGATTGACGGCAACACGCACGGATCGATTATCCTTCGCGAGAACGTCGGCGCGCTCGTGCTCGGCGCGGCCGAGATCCTGATCGCCGTCGGGCCGAGCCTGCGATTCGAAGCTCGTAAGCGACTCGCCACCGTAGCCCGCGACCAGAGTACGTGCGTCGGACGCGGAGCGTTCGACCAGCGTCGCGCGAAACGTCAGGTGGCACGTGTTCGCGAGGTTTTCGGCAAGGCGCTCGGCGACGATGTCAGATTTCTCTCGCGCTGCGATGCCGCGATCTCGATCGCCGCGCTTCGGCGGGGTGGCGTCGACATCCAGTACGACCCAGGAGCGCTCGAGGTTCGCGTCACGATCCCGCCCGAGGCGCGGGAAGCAACGACGCACGACCTGAACGGCGCACCAGCCACCGCATTGGATGCGCGCCGCCCGAGTGCATACAGCGGCTATCTAAACCTTCGCGCAAGCGGCAGTCATGTGGTCTCGACGGACACGGTTGCGGTGGCACGCCAGCCTCTGCGGCTCGACCTCGACGCGGTAATCAATGCGCGCGGATGGGTGCTCGAGGGCGACTTCGACCTTGGTGAACCGACCGCCGGCGCACCACGAGGGTTCGGGTTCGACGCCGGGGGCGCGGCTGTCGCGGTGCACCGCGGCGACGTGCGGCTCGTACACGACGATCCATCGCGCTCGCTCCGCTATCTCGCTGGGGATGACGCAGTCCCGACGGGCGGACTTCAGCCGAGCTACCAGATTGCGGGAGTCAGTGTGTCTCGCAACTATGCGCTGCAGCCGTATCGGAATTTAATGCCGGTTGGAAAGTTCGACTTCATACTCGAGCGAAACGCGACGGTCACGGTGCTGGTCAATCACGCACCGGTGCAAACCATCTACTTGCCAGCCGGACGGCACGACATCCGCAACCTGAAGCTCGATGGTGGCCTCAACGACATCGAGCTGGTGGTTCGCGATGATGCCGGCGTCGAGCGCCGTCTGCTGTTCTCGACCGCGAACAGCGACGAGCTGCTCGCAGCGGGCGTCTCGCAGTTTTCGCTCGACATCGGATTCCCGCTGGTCTCGGACGCAGGGCTGCGTTCGTATGATCTCGCCCGTCCGATCCTCGCAGCGCGACGACGTTGGGGTGTGTTCTCGGCTCTGACTGCGGGGACTTCATTCGACGGCGGGCTCGACCATCAGGTCGCCGGTGCGGCGGTCGCGGTGGCGACGATGCAAGGCAATCTCTCGTTTGATGTCGCGGCGAGCAACGCGTCCAATGTGCGGCTCGGGCTCGGCTCGATCGGCCACGCGGAGAAGCTGCGCTATCACTACCAGCGCGCGGTGCAGGGCGAGTCGGCGACCTCGTTCACCACTGTGTTGAGCCACTATTCGACGAATTTCCGCCCGCTCGAGACGATGCCGACGGTCGGGGACGATCACGTTCCACGCTATAGCGATGATCTCGCGATCGCGATCAACCGTGGATTCGGCGGTTCGGTCACAGGCAGCTTGAGCCTGCGCTATCAGCTCGGTCGGAACGGACCCGACGCAGAGGATGCATCTCTCGCTGCGGCGCGAGCGTTCGGCCAGTTCAACGTGAGTGCCTCGATGAGCGTACATACGGTGGAGGCAGGCCCGGCCGAAACGCGCTTCTTCATCAGCTCGCATTGGGTGTTGCCGAAGGG